>NZ_JBHWLC010000009.1:91426-174670 GCF_042730635.1 Streptomyces sp. NPDC059917 | reverse complement strand
ACGGTGCCCCGGAGGTCGGCGGACCTCCGGGGCACCGTCACGTGCGGGCGCGTCAGCGGAAGATGCCGGTGTGGCCGAGCGAGTAGCGGCCGGGCTGCGGGTAGACGGCGAGGCCGTGCGGGCCGCTGCCCACGGGGATGCGGGCGAGCTGCTCGCCGTTGGTGGTGTCGATCGCGTAGACCTCGGAGTTGTAGCGGCCCGAGAGCCACAGCACCTTGCCGTCCGCGGAGACGCCGCCCATGTCGGGGCTGCCGCCGTCGGGCAGGTCCCACTTCTTGGTCAGCCGGTTCTGCTTGAAGTCGAAGACGGAGATGCTGCCTTCGCCGCGGTTGGAGACGTACATCTCCCGGGAGTCACGGCTCACGTACAGACCGTGGCAACCCTTTCCGGTGGGCAGCAGCTTGGGGGTGTCGAAGGCGTCGCCGCTGAGCACCCACATGCCGTGCGCCATCATGTCCGCGACGTAGAAGGTCTTTCCGTCCGGGGAGACCTTGACGTCCTGCGGCATCGCTCCCTCGAAAGGCAGTTTCTGCTGCCCGATGACCTCCATCTTCTCGGTGTCGACCTTGAGGAGTTCGCCGGAGAACTCGCAGGAGACGATGAAGTACCGGCCGTCCGCGGAGAAGTCGGCGTGATTGACGCCGAAACAGGTCACCGGGACGGTTTTCACGCGGTCCATGGTGTGCGGGTCGCGGAAGACCAGCTCCTTGTCCATGGAGGCCATGACGATGGCGTACTTGCCGTTCGGCGTGAAGTACAGGTTGTAGGGGTCGTGCACCTCGACGGGCTTGCCCGCCTCGCCGGTGGCGGGGTCGATCGGGGTGAGCGTGTGGCCCCGGTTGTTGTTCACCCACAGGGTCTTCATGTCCCAGGAGGGCACGACGTGCTGCGGCTGGATGCCGACCGGGATGGTCTCGATCACCTTGTACGTCGCCGGGTCGATGACGGACACCGTGTTGGAGCTGGTGTTCGGCACGTAGACCCGGGACGGGAAGTTCTTGACCACGGGCGAGAGCTTGTTCGGCCGGTCGGCCGCGTACACGTCGTCGGGTGCGAGCAGGGGCGGCATTCCGGCCAGCCCCGGGGGCGCGGCCGGAACGGCCTTCACGGGCTTGGCGGGCCCGCCGGAGCCGAGCGCCTCGGGCGTGCCCTTGTCGGCCGCTCCGCAGCCGGCGAGGGCGGCGAGGACCAGTCCGGCGAGCAGCACGGTGGCCTTCCGGGGAAGGCGGTTGGTCGTCATGAGGTCAGCAGCTCCGTGGTGGTCACCGCGCGCAGTTTGCGGCGCGCGAGGTCTTCGAGGAGGGGCGGCAGCGCGTCGACCGTGTCCGCGTAGCCGAAGTGCAGGCTCACCACCGATCCGCCGAGGATCGGCCCGGTGACGTTGCGGATGACGGCCGCGGCGCCGGGTGAGGTGAAGTCGAGGGAGTCCACGTCGTAGGAGAGGACGTGCGGGTAGCCCGCCCGCCCGGCGAGGGTGCGCACCAGCGGACTGGCGTACTGGGTCTGGGAGGGGCGGAACCAGGTGCCGATGGACCCGGTGAGCCGCTTGAGGCGGTCGGCGCACCCGGTGATCTCGGCGTAGGCCTCCGCCTCGGGCAGGGTGTTGATCGCGAGGTGGCGCTGGGTGTGGTTGCCGAGTTCGTGACCTCCGTCCAGGATCCGGCGCGCCATCTCCGGGTGGGCGTCGAGCCAGGCGCCGATGGCGAGTACGGTCACCCGCGCCCCGGCCTTCTCGGCCTCGGCGAGGACCGCGCGGGCGATGGCGGGCTCCCCGTTCCCATGGAAGGTGAGCGCCACCTTGGGGCTGTCCCGGGCTCCGTGGCCGATCTCGACGGGCTGCCCGGCGAAGCGGCGGGGGGCGGGGGCGGGGGCCCGAGCGGGCGCGGCGGCCCGTCGGGTGGCGGGGGGCGGGGCCGCGGGCGGGGCGGCGGAGCGGCCCGTCCCGCAGGCGGCGGTGAGGGCCCCGGCGGCGACCGCCGCTCCGGCGCGCAGGGCCGTACGGCGGTCTGGATAGCAGAGCACCTGCCCATTTAAGGGGTGGTTGGCCCCGAAGGTAATGATTGACCCAATTCGGGACGTTGGTACAAGCGGGTCGGCCGGCAGGCTGTCCACTATTTGATCAACGATTTACGCGGAGCGGTCAATACTTATTCACTGATTGCGAGGTGAGTGGCCCACCTCACCTAGGATTTAGGTGGAAAGTCTTAGGATATGCACACTTATGCCCGACTTGGGACTTTTGGCATTCGGGCCCTCATCTGCCATAGTCGGAACCACGGCTTCCCCATTGACCCGAGCGAAGTCGCCGGCCGAGGATCACACCCCCTTCGATCCTCGGCTCACTCATGAAGCCCCCGAAGCGCCGCACTACGGCGACAGGGGGCTTCTGCGTTGCGGGGGCCGGTCATGGGGGCGGACCGTGCGGCTCAGCGGTCGGACACGCGCATCTCGAACCAGGTGGTCTTGCCCCGGGGTAAGAGGTCGGCGCCCCAGCGGTCCGAGAGCTTGTCGACCAGGAACAGGCCGCGACCGGTGGTGTCCATCTCGTGGACCGGCATCAGGCAGGGCAGGCCGCGCGAGGGATCGCGCACCTCGATCCGGATCCAGCCGCGGCGGCGCAGCATGCGCAGCCCGAAGGAACGGGCGCCGGTGTGCCGGACGGCGTTGCCGACCAGTTCGGAGACGAGCAGGACGGCGTGCTCGGCGGTCTGCGGGGACAGCCCCCACAGCCGGGCCGCCACGCACTGGGTGAGGCGGCGGGCGATCGCCGCGGACTCGGGGAGCGAGGGCAGGGTCACCTCGCCCTCGGCCGGACTGCCGTACAACTCCACTGCTTTCAGGCCCTGTTCGTCCTCCAGAGCCGCCGTCGGTCGCACGGCGGAAGCGCTGCTGCGCTGCCGCGGCTGTTCCACACCCTCCAGGCCCGCCATGCACCCATCATGAAGGGCGAAGCTGCCCCACGGAGCGGTTCCGCGCGAAAACGCCCCCTCGGAATGCTTCATTCCGGGGGGCGTCCTGTCATATGCCGAAGGCAATCAGAGGGCCGTTACACCCCCCTCACCTGCGATGACTCACCGCTGCGAGATCATCACCCACAGTGGATCTCCACGATTCTTTAAGGTTCCCTTAAGCCCTGGCTAATCCACCCGCAGGGAGGACCCCCGCGGACGACGCCCGTGCGCCCAGAGAAACATCAGAGGAACCCAGCGGAACTCAGAGGAACTTCGCCTTGCCCGGGCCCTCTTCGACGAAGCTGCGCATGCCGCGCTCGCGGTCCTCGGTCGCGAACAGGCCCGCGAACCAGTTGCGTTCGATGGCCAGCCCGGTGTCGATGTCCGCCTCCAGGCCCGCGTCCACGCACTCCTTGGCCGCGCGCAGGGCGAGCGCCGGCCCCTGGGCGAGCTTCGCGGCCCAGGCGTGCGCCTGCTCGTACACCTCGGCCGCGGGCACCACGCGGTCCACCAGGCCCAGGGCCAGGGCCTCTTCGGCCTTGACCATGCGCCCGGTGAAGATCAGGTCCTTGGCCTTGGAGGGGCCGATCAGCCGGGACAGCCGCTGGGTGCCGCCCGCGCCGGGGATCAGGCCGAGCAGGATCTCGGGCTGGCCGAGCTTGGCGTCGGCGGCGGCGATCCGGTAGTCCGCGCAGAGGGCCAGCTCGCAGCCGCCGCCCAGGGCGTAGCCGGTGACGGCCGCGACGACGGGCTTGGGGATCCGCGCGACGGCGGTGAAGGCGTCCTGCAGGGGGCGGGAGCGGGCGACCATGCCCGCGTGGTCCATCCGCTGCATCTCCTTGATGTCGGCGCCCGCCGCGAAGACCTTCTCGCCGCCGTAGAGGATCACCGCGCGCACGTCGGACCGGTCCGTCGCCTCCACCGCCAGCTCGCGCAGGCGGTCCTGGGTGGCGATGTCCAGGGCGTTCATGGGCGGACGGTCCAGGCGGATGGTGCCGACGCCTGCCGAGACTTCGAGGGTGATGGTCATACGGGGAAGGTTAGCGGGGGTTAACCGGGAGTGGCCCGGTGCTGTGGGTCACAGCACCGGGCCACCCGGAGTCCTGCGCGGCGCGCCAGCTCGCGAGCTGCGCGAGGGCTACTTGATCCAGTCCGCCCAGGGCATGTTCCAGCCGTTGAGACCGTTGTCCGGGGCGATGTCCTTGTCCTTGGAGTTCTTCACGACCACCACGTCGCCGATCAGCGACTCGTTGAAGAACCAGGCGCCGGGCATGTCGTCGTCACCGGCGCCGCGGGCGTCGCGCAGGCCCACGCAGCCGTGGCTGACGTTCTCCGAGCCGAAGGTGTCGGAGGAGGCCCAGTAGTTGCCGTGGACGAAGGTGCCGGAGTTCGACAGCCGCATCGCGTGCGGGACGTCGGAGATGTCGTACTCGCCGCCGAAGCCGACGGTGGCGCCGTTCATCCGCGTCACCTTGTACTTCTCGCTGATGACCATCTGCCCGTTGTACGTGGTGTTGGGCGCGCCGCCCGCGGTGATCGGGACGTCCTTGAGGACGGCGTTGTCACGGACCACCTGCATGGTGTGGGCCGCCGCGTCCACGGTGCTCACCTGGGAGCGGCCGACCTTGAAGGTCACGGTGCGGGTCTGCTTGCCGTAGACGCCGGGGCGGCCCTCGACGCCGTCCAGGGCGATCTTGACGGTGACCTTGGTGCCCGCCGCCCAGTACTTCTCGGGGCGGAAGTCGAGCCGGTCGTTGCCGAACCAGTGGCCCTCGACCGGGACCGCGGGCTCGGCGGTCACGGTGATCGCCTTCTCCACGGCCTGCGGGTTGGTGATCCCGCGGCTGAAGTTGATCGACACCGGCATGCCCACACCGACGGTGTCGCCGTCCTCGGGCACGTAGTGGCCGACGAAGGTGTTCGTCGGGGTGAGCGTGGTGAAGGTGATGTCCTTCGCGGACTCGCGACCGGAGCCGTCCTTGGCCACCGCGTGCACCTTGTACTCGGTGGCGGAGGCGAGGTTGCGGGCGGGCTCCCAGCTGGCGCCGTCGCCGCCCAGCTTGCCCTCGACCGCGTTGCCCTTCGTATCGGCGACCGTCACCGTGGTGAGCTTGCCGCCGGTGCTGGATATCTTCAGGATGCCGCTCGTCGCGACCTCCTTGGCGCCGTCGTCGGGCTTGATGGTGACCGTCGCCTGGGAGGCCTCGGTACCCGTCTTGCCGTTCGCGACGGCTCCGCCCTTGCCGTTGTCCCCGCCACCCACCTTGGCGTCGGGCGACCCGCCGCTGCACCCGGTGGTGAGCAGCAGGGCCGCTCCGAGCAGCAGGGCCGGCAGCCCCGTGCGGAAGCGGCCGCGGATCGGCTGCAGGTTCACTCTTGTTCTCCCCCATGTCCCCCGCGCGCGGGCAATCGCGCGCATGGCGAAATGGAATCACACGGGGGGATCACGAACGGAAACGGGTGTGTCACCGTTCCGTCCCAAGAGCCTGTGAACAGGGGGGAACGCGCGGGTGGGCCGCGCGGGTGGGCCGTTCAGTCGTCCGTGCCGGGCTTGGTGCCCCAGACGTAGACGGCGTCCCCCTCGGTCAGCAGGTCCCACAGCCGGGCCGCGTCGGGAACGGTGAGGTTCACGCACCCGGCCGATCCGCCGTAGTCGTACAGGTTCCCGCGGTGGCCGTGGATGGCCTGGCCCTCGTCGAAGAACTGCGAGTACGGCATGGGGGAGTTGTCGTAGAGGGAGGAGTAGTGGTCCTCGTCCCGCCAGTACACCTCGTGCCAGCCGGGTCGGGTCTCCTGGGTGTCGCGGCCGGTCCGGATGGGGACCGGGGCGAAGACGACCTTGGCGTCGCGCTGCACCCACAGGAGCTGGCGGTCCATGTCCACGCAGGTGACCCGGTGCGGGCGGACCGGGCAGAGCCCGCCCGCGTTGGGGTCGGGGCGCGCCTGTACGGCGATCATCGTGCGGTAGGTCCCGAGGTCGGCGTACCCGTCGGCGGGCCGCAGCCCCTGGGCCTGCTGGAAGGTCCGCACCGCGGCGCAGTCCGCCGGGCTCTGCACCCCGTCGACCGGACGCTTCAGGTACGCCTCCAGCTCGCGCTGGTAGGGGCCGGTGCGGGAGGTGCAGGGAGCCGCCGGCGCGGACCGGGGCGCCGCGGACGTCGCCGGGTCCGGGGGCCGCTGCGGCTCCGGGGGCCGGGTCGGGACGCCCAGGGCCAGTACCGCGGCCAGTGCGGCCGCTCCGCGTATCGCGCCAGTCGCCATGCCCGCCTCCTCGCGCCCGCCGGCCGGGCCGCCGCTGCCAGCTAAACCGGCCCCGGCCCTCCCGGCGCGCGCGGGTGCGCCGATGCGGTGACGAGGTCACCCCACCGGCGCACCCGGGAGGCCTTCGGCCCCCGCGGCGGTTCAGCCGCGCGGGCCGTTCGGCTCGCGGCCGCCCTTGCCCTTGCCGTGGTGGTCGCGCTCGTTGGCGAGGCGCTGGACGTAGACGTGGTTCGGGGTCCGCTCGTCCAGGTGCAGCGGTCCGGTCACCCGGTTCTTCGGGAGCACGTATCCGTCGGGGACGTCCGTCTCGACGAGGTAGTAGTAGCCGTCGGAGAGGTTCGGGAACTCGCAGACGCCGGCCCGGTCGGTGGCGCAGCCCTGCGAGACCAACGTGTCGGCGTTGATGCCGCGCCGCTGGAGGCCCTTGGTGTTGTTGGTCTCCTTCCAGACCTCGAACACCGCGCCGCGCAGCGGCCGCTGGGTCTTCTTGTCCACCTTCAGGACCTTGATCTTGCCCTTGGGGTCCTCGGGCTTCTTCCGGTTCGGGACGTTGAGGACGATGCCGTCCTTGACGTCCCCCTCGTCGAGGGCGAACTCGGTCACCGGGTTGGCGGGCCGCTCGTACCCCTCGGGGGTGCCGGTCTCGCGCCAGTAGTACGTGGCGTCGATCGGCAGCTCGACGGTGCAGCTGCCCTGCGCGTCGGTGACGCAGTCACCGGGGAGCTTGGTGTCGGGGCCGGTGCCGCCGGACGCCGTGGTCTGGAGCCCCCGCGTGCCGTTGGACTCCTTCCACAGCTCGAACCGCGCGCCGCGCAGCGGTACGCCGGTGTCCTTGTCGGTCTTCCACAGCACCACCTTGGCGGTGGCGGGCGGCACCACTTCCTTCTCGTTGACCGCGACGACGCGGACGCCCTCCTCGGCGTTCTGCGCGGTCAGCCGGACCGTGTGAACCGGGTTCGCGGGCAGCAGGTAGCCGCTCGGGGCGGCCGTCTCGCGCCAGTAGTACGTGCCGAGCGGGCCGGTGAAGTCGCACACGCCGGTGGCCGTGGTCGTGCAGTCCTTGACCTTGGTGTCCGCGTCCGGGCCGGTGAACTGCGCGCCCGCCCGGCCGTTGGTCTCGTGCCACAGCTCGAACTTCGCACCGGCCAGGGCCGCGCCCTGCGCGTCGTGCTTGACGACGGAGGTCTTCCCGTCGACCACCGGGGGCGCGCCGCAGTCCGGCAGGTCGCCGTTGAAGGGGTAGGCGTGGAACTCCTGGCCGCCGCCCCCGCCCTGGATGCCGGTGTGGGTGAGGTTGCCGGTGGTGAAGAAGCGGCCGTTCATGCCGGGCAGGGTGACCTCGGTGCCCGAGGCCTGCGGGCCGACCAGCACGCTGCCCTGGAACTGGCCGGTGCCGTTCAGCCGCACCGTGGTGGCGTCAGGGAAGTTCCACAGCAGCCGGCTGCGCAGGGCGTTCCACGCGTCGGCGCCCGGGCCGGTGTCGTTGATGGTGCCGTTGGAGACGTTGACGGTCCGGGTCGCGCCGTAGACGTTGACCAGGATCGTGGCGCGCGCCGGGATCCGGGCGAAGGCGATGGTGACCTGGCCGTTGTTGCGCCCGACCAGGTCGGCGTCCACGTCGAAGACCTGGAGCGGCGAGGTGTTGTCGCCGGTGAAGGTGACGGTGCCGAACTCGTTGGTGACCGTTCCGGTGGCCGGGCGGCGCTGTCCGCCGGGGTGCGCGTAGCAGGTGCTGGCGGCGGTGAGCCGGTCGCGGAGCGGGGTGTAGGGGGCCGCGGCGTTCACGTCGTGGACCAGCGGGCCGGTGACGACGCCGGCGCCGGGGGCGGTGCCCGCGTGCCGGACCACGCCGCCGTCGGAGATCAGTCGCTCACCGGTGGCGATGTTCACGTTCCTGCCGGTGGTGAGGAAGTCCGCGCCGACGGGCGGCGGGACGAGGGAACCGGCGCCGACGATGCCGATGTTGTAGGCGGCGCTGGCCCCGGCGACCTTGTCCTGGTCGAAGCTGCCGAGCACGACGACCCGGCCCTCGGCCTCGGCGGCGCGCTCACGGACCAGGAAGTCGCCGCCGACGAAGATGTTGATGCCGTTGTCGCGGCCCTTGGGGACGCCGTCGAACCCGATCTGCGGGTACGGGTCGGGGCAGTCCCCCGGTACGCAGGGACCGAGCCCGCCGGGCAGCGGGGCGCGCACCGCTGCCGCCGCCGGGCGCTCGCCGGCGGAGCCGCCGGAGCCACCGGGGCCCGCCGCCAGGGCCGTGGGCGCACCGGTGGCCAGTACGGCCCCGATCGCGACCCCGAGGGTCCACTTCCTTGCTGACATGACGCTCCGTCCGTTGCCTGCCGCGGTCACCGCTGTCGCCGCTGTGTGCGCTGACAGGCTGGACGGCGGCTCCGGCGAGCCGGACGGACCGACACTCCCCACTACGACATTCCGGTCCGACAATCACTCGATCGGACCGTGCCGGTCGTCGGGGTTCAGCCGAGTGCGGAGCCCGCGACCCAGTCCGGCCAGGAGAGGTTCCAGCCGCCGAGGCCGTTGTCCGCCGCGACGGTCTTGTCCTGGGAGTTCACGATCTCGACCACGTCGCCGACCAGCGTCCGGTCGAAGAACCAGCCCGCCGGGGTGTCCGAGCCGCCGCCCTTGTTGTCGCGCAGGCCGATGCAGCCGTGGCTGGTGTTCGTGGCGCCGAAGGTGTCGGGGCTGGCCCAGTAGTTCCCGTGCAGGAAGGTGCCGGAGGCGGTGAGCCGCATGGCGTGCGGGACGTCGGGGATGTCGTACTCGCCGCCGAAGCCCACCGTCTGGCCGTTCATCCGGGTCACGTCGAACATCTCGCTGACCACCATCTTGCCGTTGTAGGTGGTGTTCTTGGGCGCCCCGGCGCTGATCGGGATGGTGGAGAGCAGCTGGCCGTCGCGGCGGACCTCCATGGTGTGGGCGGCCGCGTCGACGGTGGAGACCTGCCGGCGCCCGACGGTGAAGCGGACGGTCTTGCTCTGCACCCCGTACGAACCGGGCGCCCCCTCGACGTCGCGGAGCTTCATGTCCACGGTGACCTCGGTCCCGGGCTTCCAGTACTCCTTGGGCCGGAAGTCGATCCGCTCGCTGCCGAACCAGTGGCCGGTGACCTCCACGGCCGGTTCGGAGGTGATGGTGATGGCCCGCTCGACTTCGGCGCGGTTCTTGATCGGCAGGTTGAAGTTGAAGGAGACGATCATCCCGGTGCCGACGGTGGAGCGGTTCTCGGGCTTGAAGTAGCCGATGAACCGCTCCTCGGGGACGTAGGTGGTGAAGGTGGTGTGCCGGGCCTGGCGGCGGTTGTGGCCGTCGACCGCGACGGCGTCCACCGTGTACTTGGCGGCGAGCGCGAGCCGTCCGGCCGCCGCGTCGGGGTGCCAGCTCAGGCCGTCGGGGTCGATCGATCCCGGTACCTGCTCCTCCGTGGCGTCCTCCACCTTGGTGACCACGACCCGCTCCAGGCGGCCCTCGGGCACGTGCACGGTCAGTGGCCCCTCGGCCGGTACGCCCTTGGCGTTGTCCTCGGGGGTGACCCGGATGGCCTCCTGCGGCGACCTGGCCTTCCCGGGGAGCTGGATCTCCACCGGGGACCCGCCGCCCTCGGTGCATCCGGCCAGTGTGCCCATCAGGCCCGCCCACGCCGCCATGGCGGCGACTGCCGCCCGTGCCCGCCTCTTCACATGTCTCACGGTGCGTCCAACGACCGTGCCGTCCAGGGGAAACGTGAGTGCGGCCCAGGTTCCGGGCAGAACAGTGGGAAGGACCAGAGGGGGCGGGGCCCCGGCCGGGACGCCGGAGCCCCCTTCCCTCCCCCGCAGGTACCCAGGAGCCGTGGAGGCGGGCAGTGACGAGCGCAGCCGAGGACGAGGCGGTGGAATCCGTTCCGCACGCCCCGGGCAGGACCGACGCCCGGCGGGGCGGCCGGGGCACCGGGTACGGCAACGGCCAGGTCAGCGGCCCGGTCGGCGAGGTGCTCGCGGATCCGGTACGGACCGGCGCCCGGCCGGGACCGAGCGTGTGGCCGGGCTCCTCGCACCCCCTGGGGGCCCGCTTCCGGGTCGGCCCGGACGGCGCCCGGGGCACCAACTTCGCGCTCTGGGCGCAGGGGGCGGAGGCGGTGGAGCTGTGCCTCTTCGACGAGGGCGGCGCCGAGACCCGGTGCGCGTTGACGGAGCTCACGCACGAGATCTGGCACGGATTCGTGCCGGGCGTACGCCCGGGGCAACGGTACGGCTTCCGGGTGCACGGCCGGTGGGACCCGTGGACGGGGGCCCGCCACAACCCGGCGAAGCTGCTGCTGGATCCGTACGCACGCGCCGTGGACGGGGACTTCACGCTGCCCCCGGAGGTGTACGGGCACGTGCGGGACTGGCCGCAGCAGTACATCGCCGACACCGTGCGCGACGACCGGGACTCGGCGCCCTTCGTGCCGAAGGGGGTGGTGGTGCACGACGACGACGACTGGGCGGACGACGTGCGTCCGAAGACGCCCTGGGCCGACTCCGTCATCTACGAGCTGCACGTGCGCGGTTTCACCATGCGCCACCCCGGCGTCCCCGAGGAGCTGCGCGGCACCTACGCGGGGCTGGCCCATCCGGCGGCGATCGAGCACCTGACCGGGCTCGGGGTGACGGCGGTGGAGCTGCTGCCGGTGCACCAGTTCGCGCACGAGGACCACCTGCTGCGCCGGGGGCTGCGCAACTACTGGGGCTACAACTCGGTCGGCTACTTCGCCCCGCACGCCGGGTACTCCGCCTCGGGCACCACCGGCCAGCAGGTCGGCGAGTTCAAGCGGATGGTCCGGGCGCTGCACGCGGCGGGGATCGAGGTGATCCTCGACGTGGTCTACAACCACACCGCGGAGGCGGGCGAGCTGGGGCCGACCCTGTCGCTGCGCGGGATCGACAACCGGGGCTACTACCGGCTGCAGAACGACCAGCGGCGCTACGCCGACTACACCGGCTGCGGCAACACCCTGCACGCCGGGCGCCCGCACGTGCTGCGGCTGATCACCGACTCGCTGCGGTACTGGGTGACGGAGATGGGGGTGGACGGCTTCCGCTTCGACCTGGCGGCCGCGCTGGCCCGCTCCATGCACGACGTGGACATGCTCTCGCCGTTCCTGGCGGTGATCGCGCAGGACCCGGTGCTGCGGCGGGTCAAGCTGATCGCGGAGCCGTGGGACGTGGGGTCGGGGGGCTACCAGGTGGGCGCGTTCCCGCCGCTGTGGACCGAGTGGAACGACCGCTACCGGGACGCGGTCCGCGACTTCTGGCGGGGCGCGCTGCCCGACGTGCGGGACCTGGGCTACCGGTTGTCGGGGTCCAGCGACCTCTACGCGTGGGGCGGGCGGCGCCCGTACGCCTCGGTGAACTTCGTGACCGCGCACGACGGCTTCACCCTGCGCGACCTGGTCTCCTACGAGCGCAAGCACAACGAGGCGAACGGCGAGGGGGGCCGCGACGGGACCAATGACAACCGGTCGTGGAACGGCGGCGTGGAGGGGGAGCCGCCCGAGGGCACGGACCCGCGGATCGCGGCGCTGCGCCGCCGCCAGCTGCGCAACCTGCTGACCACGCTGCTGTTGTCGACGGGCGTGCCGATGCTGGTGGCGGGCGACGAGTTCGGCCGGACCCAGGGCGGCAACAACAACGCGTACTGCCAGGACAACGAGACGGGCTGGGTGGACTGGTCGCTGCTGGAGGACCCGGCCTGGCGGGAGCTGTTCGCGCTGACCGCCCGGCTGGTGCGGCTGCGCCGGGCCCATCCGGTGCTGCGCCGCCGGGCGTTCTTCTCGGGGCGGGCCGAGGGCGCGGACGGGCTGCGGGACCTGGCGTGGTTCGCCCCGGACGGCGCCGAGATGACCGAGCGGGACTGGTACGCGCCGACGGCGGCGCTGGGCCTGTACCTGTCCGGGCGGGACATCCCCGGGCGCGACGAGCGGGGGCGGCCGGTGACGGACGACAGCTTCCTGGCGCTGCTGCACGCCGGGGACCGGCCGGTGTCGTGGACGCTGCCGGGGGCGCCCTGGGCCGCGGAGTACGAGGTGGTGCTGGACACCTCGCGGGAGGACCAGGAGGCGGCTCCGGGGGTGCGGCACCGGGGCGGCCGCTCGATGACGGTCCCGGCGCGGTCGGTGGTGCTGCTGCGGGTGGTCTCCTGAGGGCGCGCGGTGGCCGGGGGCGCGCGGTGGCCGGGGGCGGCCCGGCCGCTCGTTTCGGCCGACGGCGGCGGGCGCCGCGGATCTCCCTGCGATGATGTGCCGTCGTACACGCGTGCCCCTGCGCACGCGTGCCAACGGGGGCGTCGGGGCATCGTGAGGTCGAAGGGGCTGTGTGCGGATGGCGAGTGTGGGGACCGCGCTGCGGGAGTTGCGCGGGGCGCAGAAGTCGGCGAAGGGGGTGTCCCTGTACTCGCGCTACGTGAACCGTCCGGCCGGCCGGTACCTGGCCGCGGGCGCGTACGGGGTGGGACTCGGCCCGAACCAGGTGACGCTGATCAGCGCCGCCTTCAGCTTCGCCGCCGTGGCGGTGGTGGCGCTGAGCGAGCCGTCGTGGGCGCTCGGGATCGCGGTGTGGGCGGCGCTGGCCGTCGGCTTCGCCTTCGACTCGGCGGACGGGCAGCTCGCGCGGCTGCGCGGAGGCGGCAGCGCGGCGGGCGAGTGGCTCGACCACGTGGTGGACTGCGCGAAGCTGACCGCGCTGCACACCTGCGTGCTGATCGCCTTCTACCGCTTCCCCGAGGCGTACGGGACCACCGGGGACGGGTGGCTCCTGGTACCGCTCGGCTTCCAGTTCGCGGCGGTGGTGACCTTCTTCGGCGGGCTGCTGACCGAGAAGCTCAAGCCCCGGCCCGCTCCGGGGAGCCCCGCCGCCGCGCCCTCCACCGTGCGGGCGATCGCGCTGCTGCCGGTGGACTACGGCGTGTTCTGCCTGGTGTTCCTGCTGCTGGGCGGCGGGGAGCTGTTCCGGTGGGCGTACACGGTTCTCGGCGCGGTGGCCGCGCTGTTCCTGCTGGCGTTCCTCGCGAAGTGGTTCCGCGAGCTCAGCGCAGTTCGGCGCTGAGCGGGGCCGCCGGGGCGGCCAGCGCGTCCAGGGCCCGGCGCAGCTGGGTGCTGGACGTGTGCACGGTGTAGGGGAAGTAGACGACGTCCACACCGACGGCGGCGAAGTCCTGTTCCAGGCGCTGCCCCTTGGGCGTGCCGCGCCAGTCGTCGCCCTTGAAGATCACGTCGAAGCGGACCTGCTTCCAGGTCTCGACCTTGTCCGGAACCGTCTCCACGAAGGCGGCGTCGACGTACTTGACGCTGCGGACGATTTCCAGCCGCTCGACGAGCGGGATCATCGGGCGGCGCCCCTTGGCCAGTTCCGCCATCTCGTCGGAGACCACTCCTGCGACCAGGTAGTCGCACTGACTACGGGCGTGCCGCAGGATGTTGAGGTGCCCGATGTGGAACAGGTCGTAGGCGCCCGGCGCGTAGCCGACCCGATACGGCCTGCGCGCGGGCGCGCCAAGTCCGGACATGTCCAGCTCCGTCATCTGTTACCCCCCAGGAGCCGCACCCCCCGGCGCGGCGGATTAGCAGACAATAGCGTGCACGTCCTCCGCCGTGCGGGTGAACGATTAGGGTGTGCAGCGCATCAACGTGGGGGGAAGGGAACGTTCAGTGTCCATATCCGGTCACCGGCGCCTGCTGCTGGTTTCCACCAATTACGCTCCCGAGCACGCGGGCATAGGCCCGTACGCCACACAAATAGCGGAACATTGGGCGAATTCCGGCCACGACGCCCATGTCTTCACGGGCATGCCCCACTACCCCTCCTGGTCCCTCGAACCGGAGTACAAGGGGGCGTTGCGGCGCACCGAGGAGCGCTCCGGAGTGACCGTGCACCGGCGTGCGCACACCGTCCCCGCCCGGCAGACCGCCGTCAAGCGCGCCCTTTTTGAAGGATCGATTCTGCTTCACGGCGCCGTGGCCCCGCCGCGGATGCCGAAGCCGGACGCGATCCTCGCCCAGATGCCCAGCCTGGCCGGCGGCGTGCTCGCGGCCCGCCTCGCGGCGCGCTGGAAGGTCCCCTTCGTCCCCGTCGTCCAGGACCTGATGGGCGCCGCCGCCGCGCAGAGCGGGATCAGCGGCGGCGACAAGGCGGCCGTGATCGCCGCCCGCGCCGAGGCGTACGCCCTCAAGCGGGCCACGCTGGTCGGCGTCATCCACGAGACCTTCGTGGACCGGGTCGTGGGCATGGGCGTGGACCCGAGGAAGATCCGCCTGGTCCCCAACTGGTCGCACGTGCCCGCGCCCACCAAGCCGCGCGCCGAGACCCGCCGCCACCTGGGCTGGGCCCCGGGCCAGACCGTCGTGCTGCACTCCGGGAACATGGGCCTCAAGCAGGGCCTCGAAGTCCTCGTCGGCGCGGCCCGCCTGGACCCGCGCGTCCGCTTCGTCCTCATGGGCGACGGCAGCCAGCGCGGCGCCCTGGCCGGTCTGTCGGCGGACGTGCCGAACCTGGACATCATCCCCCCTGCCGCCGACGGCGAGTTCCCCGATATCCTCGCGGCGGCGGACGTGCTGACGGTGACGCAGCACGCGGCCGTCCTCGACATGAGCGTGCCGTCCAAGCTCACCTCCTACTTCGCAGCCGGCCGACCCGTCGTCGCCTCGGTGGCCGCGGAGGGCGGCACCGCCCAGGAGGTGGAGCGCTCGGGCGCCGGCGTGCTCGTCGCCCCGGAGGACCCGGGCGCGCTGCTGGAGGCCGTGCGCGCGCTGGCCGAGGATCCGCACGGAGCGGACGCGCTCGGCGCGGCCGGTCCGCGCCACGTGGCGGCTCACCTGAGCCGTGCGGCGGGCCTCGCCCGCATCGACGCACTGATGGACGAAGCACTTGGGGGTCCCCGGCCGTGATCGAGACGAACCGTCCGGCAGCGGTCCCGGTCGAGGACGAACCCGACCTCCTCAGGGACCAGTTCCGCCAGCTGACCCGCTACCGCAGGCTCATCGGCGCGGGCATCGGGATCGGCCTGCTGGGCGGTGTGTACCTCGGCATATCGACGTCCGACACCTACGTCGCCACCGCCGACGTGGTGCTGCGCACGCCCACCGACGACCCGTTCAACCCGAGCATCGCCCCCGACAAGGCGATCAACATCGGCTCCGAACGGCAGGTCGCGCTCAGCAGTTCCATCGCGGGCGAGGCCGCGAAGAAGCTCGGCATCGACGCCTCCGGCCTCGCCGCGCTGCGCTCCGGGCTCCAGGTCACCAACCCGCCCCAGACCATGGTGCTGCGCTTCACCTACACCTCCGGCTCGCCCGCGCAGGCCGCCAAGCGCGCCAACGCGATGACCGAGGCGTACCTGCTCAAGCGGCGCGACGCCCTCGACGTCACCCGCGACGCCATGGTCAAGAGCTACAAGGACCAGCGCGACCCGGTGGCCAAGCAGCTCGACGACCTGGTCAAGCAGATCGCCCAGATGCCCGCCGGCAGCGCGCGCGACGCCGCGTACTCCTCCCGGACCGACCTGCAGAGCAAGGTGGGCCAGCTCAACGGGAACATCGCCAAGCTCGACGCGCTCGACATGACCCCGGGCCGGGTCACCAGC
This sequence comes from Streptomyces sp. NPDC059917, assembly GCF_042730635.1. Classification (NCBI taxonomy): domain Bacteria; kingdom Bacillati; phylum Actinomycetota; class Actinomycetes; order Kitasatosporales; family Streptomycetaceae; genus Streptomyces; species Streptomyces sp. NPDC059917. Next base: position 158,843 of record NZ_JBHWLC010000009.1, on the reverse strand, counting down.
GCGGCCACCGTGCCCACGCAGCCCGACGGCCCCGGCATCGTCATGTCGCTCGCGCTCGGCGCCGCCGTCGGCCTCGCGCTCGGCCTGCTGGCCGCCTGGGTCCGCCTGGTCTTCGACCCCTCCCCGCGCTCCGACGGCGACGTCTCGCGCGCCCTGCGCGCGCCCGTGCTCGGCACCCTGCCCCGCGACAAGACGGGCGGCGGCCCGCTGCTCGCCGCCGGCGAGGCCGATCCGCGGCTCGCGGAGGAGTACCGGTCGGTGGCCTTCCGGCTCGCCTACGACTCCCGCTTCGCCGACCGTCGGCGGCTGCTCGTGGTCGCCCCGCGCGGCAGCAGCGAGACGGCCGCCGCGGTGGCCGTGAACCTCGCCGCCTCCTTCGCCGAGACCGGCAAGGACGTGCTCCTCATCGAGGCGGACCTGCGGACGCCGCTGCTCGCCAGCCAGCTGCCGACCGACGCGGGCGGGCGACCCCGGTGGAGCCAGCTGCCGGGCGGCCCGTCCCAGGACGGCCAGCCCGGGCACGGTGACTCCGACTGGCCCGACGGGCGCCAGCTCGTCGTGGACGCCGGGGAGTCGGGCGCCTTCGACCTGATCCCCGGCGAGCGGGCGCGCAACGTCGCCCGCGCGCTCACCTCGCCGCGCGCGACCCGGTTGATCTCCGAGGCCGACTCCCCCAACTCCACCGTGGTCGTGCTGGCCCCGCCGGTGCTCTCCTACGCCGACGCGCTCGCCCTCGTCGACCGGGTCGACGGCGTCCTGGTGGTCTGCGACCCGCGTGCCGTGCACCGCACCGACCTGTCCCGGATCCGCGAACTGATCAGCGGCGCGGGGGGCACCGTACTGGGCGCGGTCCTGCACGGACCGCTGCCGGGGGAGAAGCGCGGCCGGTCCGCGTCGCTGACGAAGAAGTCGAAGAAGGCCGCGGCCGCCGCGCCCGCCCCCGCGGCCCCTCCCGCGATCGCCGCCGACCTGCCCGAGCCGGACCAGCAGGTCCCCGGCGACGGCAGCGACACGGTCGCGCTGCGCACGGTCCGCACGGGACGCAGATGAGCCGGCGCGGCCTCGCCGCCCTCTCCTCGGTCCTGGACCAGGCCGCGTCCAGCGCCACCAACATCCTGGTCCTGGTGCTGGCCGCGCGGCTGTCCTCGGTCTCCGGCTTCGCCGCGTTCTCGATGGTCTACGTGACCTTCAGCGTGCTGCTCGGCCTGAACATGGCGTACGTCGGCCAGAGCGTGGTCCTGGAGCACGGGGCGCGGCGGGCCGTGGTCTGCCGCTCGGCGGTGGCCTTCACCGGCTCCGCCTCGGTGCTGGTGGGGGCCGTGCTGGCCCTCGTCGGCCTCGGCCTGCCGGGGCCGGCGGGCGGGGCGTTCCTCGCGCTCGGGGCGGTGTTGCCGCTGGTCCTGGTCCAGGACGGGCTGCGGTACTGCTTCTCGGCCCTGCGCACGCCCGAACGGGCGCTGGCCGCGGACGCGCTGCGCCTGGTGTGCGTGGTGGCCGCGCTGCTGCTCCAGCCGTCGGGGGCCTCCCCCGGTCGGCTGGTGCTCGTGTGGGGGGTCTCGGCGCTGCCCGCGCTCGCGCTCGGGCTGTTCCTGCTGCGTCCGTACGTCCGGGGCGTGCGCGCCGACCTGCGGCCGTACCTGCGCCGGGGGCACCTCGGGCAGCGGTTCGTGGTCGAGTTCGCGGTGGGCAACGGCTCCAGCCAGCTCGCCGTGCTCGGGCTCGGTGTCTTCGCGACCCCGCTCGCGGTGGGTGCGCTGCGGGGTGCGACCACCCTCTTCGGGCCGCTGAACGTGCTGTTCAACTCCGCCAACGCCTTCGGGCCGCCGATGCTGGGGCGGCGCGGGGGCAAGCGGGCGGTGGTCCGTACGACGGCCGCGCTCGGCCTGGTCCTGGCGGTACTGGGCGCCGGCTGGGCGACCGCGCTGTACCTGCTGCCCGACCGGCTGGGCCGCCAGCTGCTCGGCGACACCTGGGGGGCGGCGGCGGCGCTGCTCCCGGCGACCGGGGCGCAGTACGCGGCGATGGGGCTGGGGACCTGCGCCCTGCTGACGCTGCGGGTGCTCGCGCCCAAGGCGACGCTCGCCGTGCAGGTGGTCTTCTCGGTGGTCTCCGTGGTGCTGCTGCTCGCGGGCTACGTCCTGTGGGGGGCGCAGGGCGCCGCCTGGGGCCTGGCGGCCGGCTCGACCCTCAAGGCCGCGGCCGCCTGGACCCGCGTGGCCCGCCTCTCCCCCCCGACCCCGACCCCCACCACCACCCCTGCACCGGCCACCTCCAGCCCGCCCGGCGTTTGAGGGCCCGCCGGAGGCCCCACCGGCGGAGACCGCCCCACCAACGGACCACCGCCGAGCGCACGCCGTGGACCCTCCGGGGGCGCCTCAAACGCCGGCGGGGCTGAAACGGCCCGGGTCAGCGGAGGGTGGTGGAGCGGTCCGTGCGGTAGGTGGCGATCAGGGCCAGGCACATGCCGGCGATCGCGACGCGGCCCGAGGCCTGGAGGAGCGGGCCGCGGAGCAGGATGAAGGAGTAGCCCGCGACCAGCGGGACCACGATCGAGATCAGGCTCCCCGGCGGCGTGCTCCGCACGGCCCGCTTCGCGTACCGCCGGTCCACACGGGCGGCGGCGTACCCCATTCCCAGCAGCCCGGCCCCCATCCCCAGCGGCCCGAAGTCGAGCCACAGCTCGGCCCAGATCGGCGAGGACAGGTTGGTGTTGACCGTGCCCATCCACTGGCCGACCATCACCCCGGTGTCCCGCGGCTTGCCCGGCCACACCGAGCGCGGCACGGCGAAGAAGATCGACCCGGCCAGCTGGCGCCCGTAGAAGTGGCCGGGACCGGAGTTCGAGAAGGTGATCGTGTTCGCGAACATGCCGATCTGGTCGTAGTCCTTGAGCGCCATCGGCTCCAGGAACGAGGTCGTCTCGACCGGCTTGTAGTTCTTCTCGTCGTACCGGAAGCGGTCCGCGAAGGGGAAGACGAGCAGCGCGACCACCACGGCCATCGACAGCGCCGCCCGGTACATCGCCGCACTGACCGGGAAGACCGTGAAGAGCAGCGAGAACATGACCGTCAGGAACCAGTACCGCGGGTTGGAGATCGGGTTGTTGACGATGATGTTGAGCACCGCCAGCGCGCCCCACACCGCGATCACGGAGGGCCTGCGGCGGGCGTGCACCGAGGTGACCAGCCAGCGGGTGTAGCAGAGCAGCGCGAGCAGCGCCGGTACGGTCCCGAAGCCGCGCAGGAAGGCCTGGCCCGCCTGCCCGTCGGTGGAGACCCCCGCCTCCTGGATGCCCGCGATGATCTCCTGGCGGCTGCTGAAGAACACGGCCGGGCCGCCCAGCTTCACGATCAGCGCCGCGCTGCCCAGGAAGGCCAGCAGGGTGAGCAGTTGGAGCCGCCGGTGGTGCGTCATCACGGGCCGCGGCTCGCGCTGCGAACCGCCCGCGCGCCCCGCGGGCCGGTGCCGGGCCAGCAGCACCCCGACGTCGAAGGCGGTGCAGCCGAGCAGCACCAGGCCGATCGCCACGGTGAGGTCCGAGCGCGGGCCGACCACGGGCGTCGGAACCTGGCCGAGGACGGCCTGGGCGAGCGGGGCGACGCCCATCGCCATGTAGACGAAGAGCCAGAAGGAGCCCTGGAGCAGCTTGCGGCGGCTGGTGAGGACCATGGCGGAGAGCCGGGCACCGGCGTACACGGTGAGGGCCAACTGGAGCCAGAACGCGGCGTCCCGGGCGCCCGCGCCGGACTGCGAGGCCACGAACAGCGGCAGGAAGACGCTGAAGCCGAGGGCGAGCGGAACGGACAGGGCGCGGGAGAGCAGCGTGCGCGGGGTGGTGACCTTCCCCCAGCGCCGGTCCGCGTCCCGCGGGTGCTCGGCGGCCGCCGTCCTCGGGGGTGCGGACACCGGTCCGCTCACGTCCGTCGCCATTGTGCCCCCGCCCCCCGTGCCTGGTCCGCGCGCAGTCTAGTCTGACCCGACGGGGATGGAGTGGGGGGTACTTCGGTGCGCAATCTCCCGGCCTTCACACTGGCCGGTTACGACAAGGGGCGCGGTCTGCTGACGCAGGCGCTCTGGTTCGCCGTGATGAACACGGTGTTCATGGCGTGGTTCTGTCCGGCCCGGCTGCGGGTCGCGCTGCTGCGCGCCTTCGGCGCGGAGATCGGCGAGGGCGTGCTGATCCGGCACAAGGTGCGGGTGCTGTGGCCGTGGAAGCTCACGATCGGCGACCACACCTGGATCGGCGAGGGCGCCTGGCTGCTGAACCTGGAGCCGATCGCGATCGGCGCGCACGCGTGCGTCTCGCAGGAGGCCATGCTGTGCACCGGTTCGCACGACCACCGGGCGGCCGACTTCCGGTACCGCAACGCCCCGATCACCGTCGAGGACGGCGCGTGGGTGGCCGTACGGGCGACCGTGCTGGCCGGGGTGACCGTGGGCCGCTGCGCCGTGGCGGGCGCGGGCGCCGTCGTGCACAAGGACCTGCCGGAGCTGACCCTGCAGACCGCGGACGGCACGCGCCGCCCGGTCGACGAACCGAAGTGAGGCCCCGCCGGTGAGAGTTCTGCACGCCGTCACCCTGCACTCCCCCACGCACGCCTTCGGCGGTCCGGTACGGGTCGCGCTCAACCTCGCCAAGGGGCTGCGGGCGCGCGGGCACGAGGCCTCGCTGCTGGCGCTCGGCGAGGGGTTCCCGGACCCCTGGCCCACCGATGTCGAGGGCGTACCGGCCGCGCTGTACCCGGCGAAGCGGTTGCTGCCGCTGGGCTTCAGCGGGATGACCTCGCCCGCGCTGCTGGCCGCGGCCGGGCGGCTGGTCCGGGGGGCGGACGTGGTCCACGTGCACCTGGCCCGGGACCTGGTGACCCTGCCGATCGCGCTGGCCGCGCTGCGCGCCGGTAAGCCGCTGGTGCTCCAGACCCACGGCATGGTCGACCCGAGCGGGAAGCTGCTGGCGAAGGTCCTGGACGCGGTGGCGGTACGGCGGCTGCTGCGCGGGGCGGACGCGGTGCTGTACCTGACCCCGCACGAGCGGGAGGCCCTGGACGCGGTCGTCGGCGGGGCCGGGCTGGACAACACCGTGCGGCTGGTGAACGGCGTACCGGAGCAGGAGGCGCGGCCCGCGCTGTCGGGGCCGCCGCGGATCCTCTACTCGGCGCGGCTGCAGGAGCGCAAGCGTCCGGTGGACTTCGTGAACGCGATGTCGCTGGTCGCCCGGGAGGTGCCGGACGCGCGCTACGTGGTCGCGGGGCCGAACGAGGGCGAGTACGGGGCCGTGTTCCACCGGATGATGACGATGCGGCTGGACGGGAGCATGACGATTCCCGGGGCGCTGAGCAGCGATCAGGTGCTGGAGGAGCTGCGTCGGGCGCACGTGTACGTGCTGCCGTCGGTGGACGAGCCGTTCCCGATGTCGGTGCTGGAGGCGCTGTCCGTGGGCGTACCGGTGGTGGTGACCCACTCGAACGGGCTGGCGCGGGACGTCGTGGCGGCGGGGGCCGGGCGGGCCGTGGAGCCGGGGCCGGAGGGGGTGGCCGAGGCCGTCCTGGAGCTGCTGGATCCGCAGGTGAACGGGGCCGCGTCGCTGGCCGCGCGCAAGCTGGCCGCGGAGTCCTTCTCGATGGACGGCGTCCTGGACACGGTCCTGTCCGTCTACGCCGGAGCCCTGTCCCGCGCCTGACCTGGCGCCGGCGATACGAGCGCCGTGCGGCCCGCCTGGCCTCCGGCGGGCCCTCAATCGCCGGGCGGGCTGGATTGCGGCCCCGCCGGGCCACCTCACGCCCCGCCGGCGTTTGCGGCCCCGCCGGAGGCACAGCTAGGCCCACCGGGCCGGGTGTCGCCTCCGGCGGGCCCTCAAACGCCGGGCGGGCTGAAATGGCGAGGCGCGGGCTAGGCCGGGATCCAGGCGTAGCAGCCCGTGGAGACGAATTCCGCGGTGCCGGAGGGGACCTCGGCCACGATCTTGGCTCCCGCGGGGAGCGTCATCGGGCTGGAGGCCAGGACGGCCCCGTCCTTGCCCTTCGCCTGCCAGGTGCACGAGGTGCTCTGGGTCAGCGCCCGGTACGAACCCGCCGCCAGGTCGGTACGCGTACCGTCCGGGAAGCCCTTCTGCGCCGCGGTGAGCACCGGCTGCTGGTCCGGGCACAGGGCCGGGATCGCGTCCTTCGCCGTGGGGATCTCCCCCGCGATGATGGAGCCGACCGCCGCGTCCTTGTCGTGCTTCGCGGTCCGCTGCACCCGCTGGCACGCCTCCTGCCCGGTCTGGAGCACCGCGGCCGGGTCCATCTTCTCCGGCACGCGCCCGCTCAGGTACTTCTTCTCCTGGGCCGTGAAGCTGCCCGTCGCCGGGGTGAGCTTCGCGTCCGGCAGCACCGGCCCGGTCGGCTTCGCCGCGGGCGGCGCGCTGGCCGTGGGCTGGGCGTCCGCCGGGTCCGGGACCCCCGAGGAGGCCGGGGGCTTCGGCTTGGCCGTTCCCGCGGCCTCGGGCTTGGCGTCCGAACCGCAGGCGGTCAGCGTCAGGGCGGCGGTCAGCAGGACCGCGGCCGCTGCGGAGCGTCGGTACATCAGGGGACTCCCGTGGTGCTGGGTGGTGCGGGCTGTGGATACGGGTACGGGGCCCGGCGGTGTGCCGGGCCCCGTACCCCTCTTCATCCGGCCGGGGCTACTTCGGGCCGAAGGTGAGCACGAGCTGCGGAACGGCGTCCGCGGCGGTCGACTCGCTGGACCAGATCCAGAGCGGGTCGGTGCCCGTGCTGGTCAGGGCCATGCTGTAGCTGCCGCCCAGCACCGCGGTGACCGCGGTGGTGTCCAGCTCGACGTTCTGGATGGCGGAGCCGTCCGGGACGCCGGCGAGGGAGCCGAGCGGGGTGGCGCCCAGGGCGGGCTTGGTGTTGAAGGTGGTGTCCGTGCCGTTCCAGGTTCCGGTGATCGGGACGACGTTGATGGTGTCGGTCGTCCCGGCGTTCGCCTGGGTGCTGGTCTTGACCTGGAGCGACGCGGCCTTCAGGACCTGACCGGCCGGAGCGGCGGGGAGGTTGAAGCGCAGGTACGTCTCGTAGGCCGAGGTGCCGCGCACGGCGAGCGACGACGAGGTGCCGTACGCGGTGCTCGGGGCGCCCTGGTTGATGTAGGTGTCCTCGTTCGCGGAGACCTTGGACACGGTGTCGGTCGGCGCCTTCGCCAGGTCGAAGTGGTTCTTGACCTGGGCCTGGGTGAGGACGTTCGGGTAGACGGCCGTCTCGTCGATCTGGCCCGAGAAGAAGTTGCTCGTCGGGCGGGACGGCCAGTTGGCGAGGTTGTCGCCACCGACGTGCCAGTAGCCGGTGTAGGGCGTGAAGTTGGTGACGTTCAGCGTGCCCTTGTTCTGGCCGTCGACGTAGAGCGCCATGCCGCCGGGACCCTGGGTCGCGACCACGTGGTGCCACTTGTTGTCGTTGTACGTGTCGAACAGACCGGTGGAGATGGTGCGCGGCGAGCCGTTGTAGGTGCCGAACATCAGGCGACCGGTGTTCGTCATGTAGATCTGCTTGTCGTTCGACGAGCTGGAGCGGTCGGTGTTGTTGCCGAAGCCGACCAGCTTGCCGCCGCGCGTGGTGTTGGTCTTGAACCACGTCTCGATGGAGTACGAGCTGCCCACCGTCTGGCGGTGGTCGCTGTACACCTGCTGGCTGGTGCCGTTGAAGCCCATGGCCGTGCTGGTGCCGGAGATCGCGCCGGGGCTCTGGCGCAGGGCCGGGGCGTTCAGCTGGATGCCGCTGGTGTTGCCGCCGTTGGAGGAGTCGGCGACGTACGGGCTGACGGTGTCGTCGTAGCGCCAGTACAGGTTGGCGCCGTCCGCGCGGACCTGGTTCGGGTAGGTCTGGACCGAGGTCGGGACCGTGACGGAGACGTTCGCCGACAGGGCGCTGGTGTTGCCCGCCGCGTCGCTCGCGGTCACCCGGTAGGTGTAGGACTGGCCGGGCTTGACCGTGGTGTCGACCCAGGAGGCCTGCGGGCGCTCCCACTCGACGGAGTCCGCGACCACCGAGGCGATCGGGTTCGCCGAGCCGTTGCGGTAGATGCGGTAGGCCAGCTTGCTGTCGTCCTGGTCGTAGCTGGTGCGCCAACGGACCTGGGCCTCACCGGGCTTGACGCTCGCGGCGCTGGCGACCGGGGTGGTCGGGGCGCCGACGTCACCGGTGGAGGCGAAACGGGTCAGGCCCTGCTGCGGGTTGCCGTTGATGAGGGTGAACTCACCGCCGACCCACAGGTACTTGACGTCGCTCTTCTCCGACACGGCCATGACGCGCGGGCCGATGCCCTCGCCGATGCCGTCGTTGGCGGTGGGGTGCCAGCCGAGCTTGCGCGGGCTGGCGACGAAGCCGTCCACGGGTGCGGGCGCGGCGCCGGTGTAGTTCGTCGGCTGGGCCAGCAGGAAGTTGCGCTTGCCGTCGGGCCACTCGTTGACCAGCGAGCAGTCGTGCGCGTGCGAGGAGCTGTAGAGCACTCCGTCGTACGGCAGCACGGACTGGGTCGCGCCGAGGCAGCGGTCGCGCCACTTCTCGTTGAAGTCGCTGAGGTTGAGGCCGATGCGACCGTCGAAGACGCCGCCGCCGGAGCCCTCGTTGCCGGTGTAGAAGCCGCCGTTGTCGTCGGTGGCGATCGTCTTGACGACGGAGTTGCTCGGGATGTTGCTGTAGGTCTTGGTGAGCGCGCCGGTGGTCGCGTTCACCACGGCCAGCGCGTGCGTGCTCTTGCCGTTGATGTCGAAGAAGTCGCCGCCCAGGATCACGTTCTTGCCGTCCGGGGTGACCGCGATGGCGCGGCCCGGCTCGTCGGCGTCGGCGACGAAGGGCTTGAGGGCACCGGAGGTCGCGTCGACCGCGGCGAACCGCCCGCGGGTCTGGCCCTCGACGGTGTTGAAGTCGCCGCCGACGTACAGGGTGTCGTCGGTGACGGCGAGCGCGCGCACGGTGGCGGGGAAGCTCGGGTGGAAAGCGGCCTTGGGCGCGCAGGTGGCGATGTCGATCGCGGCGAGGCTGGCGACCGGGGTGCCGTTCACGGCGCCGAAGTAGCCGCCCGCGTACAGGGTCTTGCCGTCCTTGGAGACGGTGAGGGCGCGCACGGTGGCGGTGCCGTCGCCCACGGTGAAGCTGAGCTTGCAGTCGGTCGGGTTGCCCGTCGCGGCGTCGAGCGCGACGAAGTTGACCGCTTCCTGCTCGGAACCGCTGCCGGCGTTGTCCGGCGGGCGGACCGTCGAGAAGGTGCCACCGGCGAAGACGGTCCCGTTCGTCTGCGCCATCGCGAAGACGATGCCGTTCGGCTGCCAGGTCGGCAGGTCGTCGGCGGTGAAGGCCACGGGCGGAGTGATGGCGGAGGCCTGGGGCATGAGCACCAGACCCAATCCGGCGCCGGCACCGACCAGTGACAGGGCGAGGGCAGCAGTCAGCCCTCTGGATCTACGCATGAGCCCCCCAGGGCAATAGCCCGGTTTCAATTGGCTGAAACTATCCGAACAGCCATATGTACTGGCGCAGACTAGGGCTCGCTGGACGACCTGGTCACCTCACTTGACCCATTGCATACCAACTTGGAATCAACGGGGATCAGGATGGAGGGTGCGGTGCGGACATACGGCGGAAAAGGCCCGGTCACGCCCTGGAAGACGCGACCGGGACACGGCAAACCTTAAGCGAGGCGCGCGGTGTTACGGCACCTCAGCGGTCGATGCGGACGGTGGCTCCGGCCAGTTGGTCCTCGACCTGGCGCACGTCGGCGTCCACCATGATCTGGGCCAGTTCCTGCACCAGGACCGTCGGCTTCCAGCCGAGCAGCGCGTGGGCCTTGCTCGCGTCGCCGATGAGGGCGTCGACCTCGCTCGGGCGCTCGTACTTGGCGTCGTAGCGCACGTGCTCGTTCCAGTCGAGGCCCGCGTGGGCGAAGGAGGCCTCGACGAACTCGCGGACGGTGGCGGCGACGCCGGTCGCCACGACGTAGTCGGTCGCCTCGTCCTGCTGGAGCATGCGCCACATCGCGTCGACGTACTCGGGCGCGTAGCCCCAGTCGCGCACGGCGTCCAGGTTGCCCAGGTAGAGGTGTTCCTGGAGGCCGGCCTTGATCCGGGCCACCGCGCGGGTGATCTTGCGGGTCACGAAGGTCTCGCCGCGGCGCGGGGACTCGTGGTTGAAGAGGATGCCGTTCACCGCGAACATGCCGTACGCCTCGCGGTAGTTCACCGTGGTCCAGTACGCGAAGACCTTGGCGGCGCCGTAGGGGCTGCGCGGGTGGAACGGGGTGCCCTCGTTCTGCGGCGGCGGAGTGGCGCCGAACATCTCCGAGGAGGAGGCCTGGTAGATCCGGGTGTCCACGCCGCTGGCCCGGATGGCCTCCAGCAGGCGCAGCGCGCCGAGGCCGGTCACGTCGCCGGTGTAGAGCGGGGCGTCGAAGGAGACGCGGACGTGGGACTGCGCGCCGAGGTTGTAGACCTCGTCGGGCCGTATGTCGCGCAGCAGGTTCACGAGGGCGACGCCGTCCGAGAGGTCGGCGTGGTGCAGGACGAAGGACCGGTTGGCGGTCTGCGGGTCCTGGTAGACGTGGTCGATGCGCTCGGTGTTGAAGCTGGACGACCGCCGCACGAGGCCGTGCACCGTGTAGCCCTTGGAGAGCAGGAGCTCGGCGAGGTACGAGCCGTCCTGTCCGGTGACGCCGGTGATCAGTGCGGTCTTGCCCATGTGGTTCCCCTGGTGGTCGTTGCGGTTCGGTACGGGTGGGCGCGGCCCACCCCACTGCGGCGGGGCGGCGCCCCGGAGTTCGGCCCGGACGGTCGGGCCCCGGGCGCGGCGGCGGGTGCGCCCGCGGGACTGCGGGCGCGGATCCGGGTCCGGCTGCGGCTCCCGGTCCGGCAGGAGCCGCCGGGGAACTGGATGCGTACCGTACACGGCACATCCGGAGCCCCTTGATCCGGATCGCCCCCGGGGCGGCCGGGGCCCTGGGCCGCGGCGCGTGCCCGCGGACTGGCATCATCGCCGGTATGACAAGTTCGCTGCCGCTCCTGCCCCCGCACGCCCGCGTCTTCGTCGCCGGCCACCGCGGCCTCGTCGGGTCCGCGGTCGCCCGACGGCTGACCGCCGACGGCCACGACGTGCTCACCCGGGGCCGTGCGGACCTCGACCTGCGGGACGCCGCCGCGACCGCCGCGTACCTGAGGGACGTCCGCCCGGACGCCGTCGTCCTCGCGGCCGCCAAGGTCGGCGGGATCATGGCCAACAGCACCTACCCGGTGCAGTTCCTGGAGGACAACCTCAAGATCCAGCTCAGCGTGATCGCCGGCGCGCACGACGCGGGAGTGGGCCGGCTGCTGTTCCTCGGCTCCTCCTGCATCTACCCGAAGCTGGCGCCGCAGCCGATCAGCGAGGACGCGCTGCTGACCGGCCCGCTGGAGCCGACCAACGAGGCGTACGCGCTGGCCAAGATCGCGGGCATCGTCCAGGTGCAGTCGTACCGCAAGCAGTACGGGGCCTCGTACATCTCGGCCATGCCGACGAACCTCTACGGCCCGGGCGACAACTTCGACCTGGAGTCCTCGCACGTCCTGCCCGCCCTGATCCGGCGCTTCCACGAGGCGGCCGCGGCGGGCAGGGACGAGGTCGCGCTCTGGGGTTCGGGCACGCCCCGCCGGGAGTTCCTGCACGTCGACGACCTCGCGGCGGCCTGCGCGGTGCTGCTGGAGTCCTACGACGGCGACGAGCCGGTCAACATCGGCTGCGGCGAGGACCTCACCATCAAGGAACTGGCCGAGACGGTCGCCGAGGTGACCGGCTTCCGGGGCCGACTCGCCTGGGACACGTCCAAGCCCGACGGGACCCCCCGCAAGCTGCTGGACGTGAACCGGCTGACGTCGCTGGGCTGGAAGCCCGGCATCGCACTGCGCGAGGGCATCACGTCCACCTACCGGTGGTGGCTGGACTCCCAGATCGGGAACTGAACGCATCCGTGGACCTCAGTACGCTCCGCGACCGTCGACGACGGCGCGGAACGTACGGGCCACGACGTCGACGTCGCTGGTGAAGGACCAGTTGTCGACGTACTGCAGATCCAGCTGAATCGTTTCGTCCCACGACAGGTCGGAGCGTCCGCTGATCTGCCACAGCCCGGTCATACCGGGGCGCACGGTGAGCCGGCGCAGTTCGACCTCGTCGTACCGGGCCACCTCGTCCGGCAGCGGCGGGCGCGGGCCGACCAACGACATGTCGCCCGTCAGCACGTTGAGGAGCTGGGGGAGCTCGTCGAGCGAGGTCCGGCGCAGCAGCCGGCCGACCCGGGTCACCCTCGGGTCGCGGCGCATCTTGAACATCAGGCCGTCGTTCTCGTTGGCCCCGGTGAGCTCCGCCTTCTTCGCGTCGGCGTCGACCACCATCGTGCGGAACTTCCACATCACGAAGGGGACGCCGTCGCGGCCGATCCGGCGCTGGCTGTAGAAGGCCGGGCCGCGGGAGCCGAAACGTATCGCCAGTGCGACCCCGAGGAAGAGCGGGGACAGCACCAGCAGTCCGAGCCCGGCTCCGACCCGGTCCAGTACGGACTTCAGTACGGGCTGGACGCCTCGGCTGACCGGCGGCGCGACCCGCAGCACGGCGAGCCCGCCCGCGGTCAGCGTCTCCAGCCGCTTGGCGGACACCTCCACCAGGCCGGGGAAGACGGCCAGTTCGAGGCCCGCGTCGTGCAGGGTCCAGGCGATCCGGCGCAGCCGCTCCCCCGCCATCCGGGCGCCGGGCGCGACGAGCACCAGGTCGGCGTGGTGGCTGCGGACCGCTTCCAGCACGGCCCCGGCGTCGCCGCCGGGCAGGTCGGGCAGCTCCGCCGCCAGCCGGGCCGCGACCGGAACGCCGCTGCCCAAGGAGCCCTGGCCGACCGGCACGACGCCGACGACCACGTACGGGTGGTCGGTGCGCGCGGCGAGGTGGGCGATGACGTCCTCGGCCGTGCCGGGCTCGCCGATGACGAGCACGCGGCTGACGGCCTGGGCCTCGCGACGGGCGCCGGAGAGATGCCGGTAGGTCAGCTTGTGACAGGCCACGGTGATGAGGAGGGCGGGCAACAGCGCGCCGAGCGCGGCCATCCGGGGGGTGCTCTCGTCCGTCACCACGCGGGCCACGGCCAGGACACCGATGAGAATCAGCCAGTCGTGCACGACGGGCAGGACGCCGCGCGATTCTCCCAGCAGTCGGGAGGCATAACGGCGGCGCAGCGCCTGCACGGCGACCCAGGCGACGGCCGCGCCGAGCGCGCAGAAGAGGGGTCGAGCCTGTTCGGCGGCCTCGAAGACCAGGCCGACGGGCACGGCCGCGCCGACGAGGTCCGCGGTCAGGGCCGCGGGCAGGTACCAGCGGGCTTTGTCACCGAGGCGTCGTGCGGGCGCAGCTGTCCCCTGCGCCGTTCCGGCCACTCTTTGCGCAGGAAAATGGACATGCCTCATGGGCCCCCCTGGCACGTGGACTATGACGATGGCGTATGCCCGTGGCTTCCCCTGGCCCCGAACATGCGTCGCACCGGGAAACACTACGACAAACACCCGTACGGTAAGTGCCGTTTACGTGAACGAGGCGTCTCGTTGCCCGTTCGTTAGCGGCCGGTACGACCGGTTCCGCATTTACGGCCCCTCCGACGCGCACACGTTGGTGAACAGTTCGTATAGCGGACTCGTCTCTTCGGACAACGAACCGTTTCTGGCCAACCTTTTGACGCGCCCCTGACATCCCACTCGGTTGATGGCACTCTTCGATCCGTTCTGCGCACCAGCCTGTTCTGCCCGGAGGCCCACCCAGCCTCCGGAACCCCCTTGCAGAAGGAGTCTGCGTTGAGTCCCACCCCCCACCGGCGTGCCACCGCGGCCGGCGCTCTCGTTGCCGCTGCTGCACTGCTGGCCGTAGGCATCCAGACCGGCACCGCTTCCGCCGACGCCACCGCGTCGCAGGCCCGCACCGCCGCTCAGCCCAACCCGGGCGCGGCCGCTTACAACCTGTCGGCTTCGGAGCGTGCGACGCTCCTGTCAGAGGCCAACTCGACCACCGCGCAGGCTGCCAAGGCCCTCGGCCTCGGCGACCAGGAGAAGCTGATCGTCCGCGACGTCGTCAAGGACGTGGACGGCACCACCCACACCACCTACGAGCGCACCTACGGCGGCCTGCCGGTGCTCGGCGGTGACCTGACCGTCCACGCCAAGGGCGGCGTCACCAAGAGCGTCACCAAGGCCACCAACGCCGAGATCAAGGTCGACACCACCGCGGCGGTCACCCCCGACGCGGCCGACAAGACCGCCTTCTCCGCCGCGTCCGCGGCGGGCGGCAAGGACGTCAAGGCCGCCAAGGGCGCGAAGAAGGTCGTCTGGGCAGCCGAAGGCGCCCCGGTCCTCGCCTACGAGACCGTGGTCGGCGGTGTCCAGCACGACGGCACCCCGAGCGAGCTGCACGTGGTCACCAACGCCAAGACCGGCGCCAAGATCACCGAGTGGCAGAAGATCGAGTCCGGCGTCGGCAACACCATGTACAGCGGCCAGGTCACCCTGGGCACGACGCAGTCGGGCAGCAACTACACGCTGAACGACGCGGGCCGCGGCAACCACAAGACGTACGACCTCAACGGTGGTTCGTCGGGCACCGGCACCCTCTTCTCCAACACCACCGACACCTGGGGCAACGGCGCGGCCTCCAACCGCGCGACCGCCGGTGCGGACGCGGCCTACGGCGCTCAGCTGACGTGGGACTACTACAAGAACGTGCACGGCCGCAACGGCCTGCGCAACGACGGCGTGGCCCCGTACAGCCGGGTCCACTACGGCAACGCGTACGTGAACGCGTTCTGGGACGACTCCTGCTTCTGCATGACGTACGGCGACGGTACGAGCAACACGCACCCGCTCACCTCGATCGACGTCGCGGCGCACGAGATGACCCACGGCCTCACCTCGGTCACCGGCAACATGACCTACAGCGGTGAGCCCGGCGGCCTGAACGAGGCGACCTCCGACATCATGGCGGCGGCCGTCGAGTTCAACGCCAACAACGCCAACGACGTCGGCGACTACCTCGTCGGCGAGAAGATCGACATCAACGGCGACGGCACCCCGCTGCGCTACATGGACAAGCCGAGCAAGGACGGCGGGTCCAAGGACTCGTGGTACTCCGGCCTCGGCAACCTCGACGTGCACTACTCGTCGGGCCCGGCCAACCACGTCTTCTACCTGATGTCCGAGGGCTCCGGCGCCAAGGTCATCAACGGGGTCAGCTACAACTCCCCGACCTCGGACAACCTCCCGGTCACCGCGATAGGCCGCGACGCCGCCGCGAAGATCTGGTTCCGAGCCCTGACGGTCGGCTACTTCAAGTCGAACACCAACTACGCGGCCGCCCGTACGGCGACCCTGCAGGCGGCGGCCGACCTGTACGGCGCCAGCTCGGCCACCTACAACAACGTGGCCAACGCCTGGGCCGGTATCGCCGTCGGAGCCCGCCCGCCGCAGAGCGGCGTCTCCGTCACCGCGATCCCGAACCAGACCACCCAGATCAACACCGCGGTGAACCTGCAGGTCCAGGCCACCAGCACCAACCCGGGCGCGCTGAGCTACGCGGCGACCGGCCTCCCGGCCGGCCTGTCGATCAACGCCTCGACCGGTCTGATCTCGGGCACGCCGACCACCGCCGGCACGTCCAACGTGACCGTCACGGTGACCGACTCCGCCTCGAAGACGGGTACGACGTCCTTCACCTGGACCGTCGGCACCTCGCAGCAGAACGTCTTCGAGAACACGGCCGACTACACGATCAACGACAACTCGACGGTCGAGTCGCCGATCACCGTGTCCCGCTCGGGCAACGCGCCCAGCACCCTCAAGGTCGACGTGAACATCGTCCACACCTACGTCGGTGACCTCAAGGTCGACCTGGTCGCCCCCGACGGCAGCGTGTACAACCTGCGCAACCGCACCGGCGGCAGCGCGGACAACATCGTCCAGCAGTTCACCGTGAACGCCTCCTCCGAGGTCGCCAACGGTGTCTGGAAGCTCCGGGTCGCCGACCTCGCGAGCCAGGACGTCGGCTACATCAACAGCTGGAAGCTCACCTTCTGATCCCTTCGGGGCCAGCAGTGAGCACCAACTGACATGACACGGGGCCGCCCGGGAGGAAACCTCCCCGGGCGGCCCTGTCCCATGTCCGGGGCCACGGCCGAACGGCCGCTCCGCTACGGGACCTGCTCCCCTCAGGTGCGGGACCTTCGGCGCCGGACTGGCGCGCCGGGCCGGTTCACACTGAACGGGAGCGAACCTACGGAACCGTAGGTTCGGGAGACCCGCACCGGCACGGACGGACGCACACATGCCCGCGACAGCACAGCAGCCCCTCGCCGACTCCCCCGAGCGCACCGGGTCCGACGACCACCCGTGGCTGATCCAGGGCGGCATGGGCGTCGGGGTCTCCGGCTGGCGGCTCGCCCGCGCGGTCGCCGTCACCGGTCAGCTGGGCGTCGTCTCCGGCACGGCCCTCGACGTGGTCCTGGCCCGCGTCCTGCAGACCGGCGACCCCGGCGGCCACGCGCGCCGCGCGCTCGCCGCCTTCCCGCTGCCCGAGCTCGCCCAGACCGTGCTCGACTGCTACTTCCGCGCGGAGGGCGACCTCGCGGACGGCGCCCCGATGCGCACCACCCCCCGGCTGCGCGCCACCGGCGGCAGCCAGGCCGAAATCCTCACCGTGCTCGGGAACTTCGTCGAGGTCTGGCTCGCCAAGGAGGGCCACGGCGGCCCCGTCGGCATCAACTACCTGGAGAAGATCCAGCTGGCCACCGCGCCCGCGATGTTCGGGGCGATCCTGGCGGGGGCCGACTACGTCTGCGTGGGCGCCGGGGTCCCCGGGCACATCCCCGCGCTGGCGACCCGCCTCGCCCGCTACGAGCCCGTCGTCTCCCGGATCCACGTCGAGGGCGACGAGGAACCGCTGGACCAGCTCTTCGACCCGCAGGCCCTGCTCGCCGGACACCTGCCGGGGCCGCTGCGCCGCCCGCGGGTGCTCGCCATCGTGTCGCTGCCGGTGCTGGCCACCTACCTCGCCCGGGACGCGGCCACCCGGCCCGACGGGTTCGTCATCGAGACCAGCACGGCCGGCGGCCACAGCGCCCCGCCGCGCGGTCCGATGACCCTGGACGCGTCCGGCGAGCCGGTCTACGGCCCGCGCGACCACCCCGACCTCGCCAAGATGGCCGCGCTCGGGCTGCCGTTCTGGCTGGCCGGCGGCCAGGCCTCGCCGGAGGCGCTGGCGGCCGCGCGGGCCCAGGGCGCGGCCGGGGTGCAGGTCGGCAGCGCCTTCGCCCTGTGCGAGGAGTCCGGCATGGCCCGCCACCTGCGCGAGGAGCTGCTGGAGCGGGCCCGCGGGGGCGAGCTGGTGGTCCGCAACGACCCGGACGCCTCGCCGACCGCCTTCCCCTTCAAGGTGGCGGAGCTGGCGGGCACGGTCTCCGAGCCGGAGGTCGCCGCCGCCCGGCGCCGGGTCTGCGACCTGGGTTTCCTGCGCACGCCGGTGCGCGGCCCGCGCGGGCTGGTGTACCGGTGCGCCGCGGAGCCGGTGGCGGCGTACGTCCGCAAGGGCGGCGAGGCGGCCGCCGCCGAGGGCAAGCAGTGCCTGTGCAACGGGCTGCTGGCCACGATCGGGCTGGCCCAGCGCCGCCCGGGCGGCCGGGTCGAACCGGCGCTGGTGACGATCGGCAAGGACCTCTCGTTCCTGCCGAAGGTGTCCCCGGACGCCTCCCCCTACGCGGCGGCGGACGTGGTGGCGTGGCTGGCGGGCGGCCTGGCGGCCGGGGCGGAGGCGGCGTAGCCGCACAGCCGAAAGGGCCCGGCCCCCCTGGTCATCGCCGGGGGGGGGCCGGGCCCTTCACGTGGTGCCGGGGTCAGCCGGAGTGGCCCAGGAAGCCGTCCTCGAAGAAGCCGAGGCCGTCGTCGTGGATCAGGTGGTCGTCGGAGTCGTCGTCCGCCTTGGCCGCGATCCGGTCGCCGCGGTAGCTCTGCGGGGCCTGCTGGGCGCGCCGCCCCTCGTCCTCACGAGGACCCTGCGCCTGGTCCGGACCCTGGTTCTCGTCCGGGCGCTGGTTCTCGTCCGGGGCCTGGTTCTGCTCCGGGCGCTGGTTCTCGTCCGGGCCCTGGTTCTGGTCCGGGGCCTGGTTCTCGTCCTGGCGCTGGCCCTCGTCCTGGCGCTGGTTCTCGTCCTGGCGCTGGCCCTCGTCCTGCCGCTGGTTCTCGTCCTGGCGCTGACCCTCGTCCTGGCGCTGGTTCAGGTCCGGATCCGTCTCGTCGCCGATGAACACGTCCTCGTCCGGGCCCGCCTGCTCCGGGCCGTCGTCCTCCATGCGGCTCTGCTCGTCGCGGGCGCCCTGCTCGTGCCGACCGTCGGCGTCGCCGTCACGGCGCTGGTGGTGACGGTCGTCATCGTCGTCCCAGCGCCCGTGGCCGCCGTGGTGGTCGTCATCGTCGTCGGCCGGCTTGAAGAGGACCGAGCGGACCTCCACACCGTTCACCGAGTCCCAGGGGTTGAGGACCCGCTCCGCCCGGCCGCCGCAGCTTCGGTCCTCGAACAGCAGCGCCAGCGAGCGCGTCTCGTTCTTCACCCGGGTCGCGGCGTCGTTCCAGTCGGTCCCCGTGAGCCGGTAGCAGGTGTCGTTCTCCGGCGGACGGATCGTCTCCCAGCCGTCCCCCTCGATCTTGTAGTGCAGCTCACCGAGCGAGTGGTGGTACCCGTCGTCGTTGGCGAGCGCCTGGCCCGCCGCCGGAACGACGAGGGCCAGCGCGCCGATGAACGTGGCCGCGGCGGTGGTGCGAAGACGCATGGGGAGTCCGTTTCTCGGGTTCCTCGGATACCGGGTCCGGTGGGCATCCGCGGGCAGCGTAGGAGCGGACGGGGTTGCCGAAACGATTCGCCATGCGCAGCGCGTTCGAAGGTTCACCCGGGCGGGGCCGGGCCGTTGGCCCGGACGCGCTCAAGGTCGTACGGGCGTACGGTCCCCAGCCGACTGTGCGACCACCGGCCCGGCGGCCGCCGGAGCACCGGCCGGGGCCGGGGTCCGCCCGGTGCCGCGCACCAGGGCGAAGACCAGCGCCGCCCCGACCAGGCCCATCGCCCCCGACACCAGGAACGTCTCCCGCAGCCCGCTCGCGAAGGCCGCGTCCACCAGGTGGTCCAGCGCCTGCCGGGCCTCCCCCGCCGGGGCCGCGCCGAGCAGCTGCCCGGCTCCGCCCGAGGCCAGCGCGTCGGCCATCGGGCGCGCGCCCCGCGCATCGCCCAGCCCGGAGACCAGCCCGGCGTGGAAGACCGCGCCGAGGACCGCGATGCCCAGGGCCGTGCCCAGCTGGCGCGCGGTGTTCAGCGCGCCGCCCGCCATGCCCGCCCGGGCCGGGGCCACCGCGCCCATCGCGGCCGCGGCCAGCGCCGGGGTCGCCATGCCCACGCCCACACCGGTCACCGCGAGCCCCGGGACCAGCGCGGACCAGCCGTCACCGGCGTCCAGCATCAGGGCCTGGAGCAGCGCGCCCACGCCGATCAGCAGCAGCCCGCCGCCGATGGTGAGCCGCGGCGAGAGCCCGTGCAGCAGCCGCCCGGCCACCGCGGCGACCAGGAACGCGGCCAGGCTGAGCGGCACCAGCACCAGACCGGCGCCGACGGGGCTCATGCCCTCGGCGCTCTGGAGCCACAGCGAGGTGTACATGAGGTAGGAGAAGGCCGCTCCGGAGAGCAGCAGTCCGGCGGCCATGACCGCGACGAAGACCGGGCTGCGGAAGAGCGAGAGGTCCAGCATCGGGTGGGCGGCGCGCAGTTCGACCACGACGAAGCCGACGAAGGAGAGGACGGCGAGCGCGAAGAGGCCGAGGGTGGTGGCGGAGGTCCAGCCGTTCTCGCCGACCCGGATCAGGGCGTAGGTGACGGCGGCGGCGCCGACGGTGAAGGTGACCATGCCGGGCAGGTCGATGCCCTTGGCGTGCGGGTTGCGGGACTCGACGACGGCCTTGAGGGTGACGAGGACGGCGAGGGCGCAGACCGGCAGGTTGATGAAGAAGATCCAGCGCCAGCCGAAGTGCTCGGTGAGCAGGCCGCCGATGATCGGACCGGCCGCGGCGGCGGCCCCGTTGACCGCGCCCCACACGCCGAAGGCGATCCCGCGGTCACGGCCCTGGTAGGCGGCGCTGAGCAGGGCCATGGTGGTGGCGAACATGGCGGCGCCGCCGATGCCCTGGACGGCGCGGAAGGCGATCAGGGTGCCCGGGCCGTCGGCGAGGCCGCAGGCGAGCGAGGCCGCGGCGAAGACGGCGAGGCCGCCGAGGTAGACCCGGCGGCGGCCGATCCGGTCGGCGAGCGAGCCCGCGCCGAGGAGCAGGGCGGCGAGGGCGAGCGCGTAGACGTCCATCACCCACTGGAGCCCGGCGAATCCGCTGTGCATGTCGGTGGCCATGTCGGGGAGGGCGACGGTCACGATCGTGACGTCGACCAGCAGCATGAACGCGCCGAGGCAGACCGCGGTCAACGGCAGCCACTTACGCATGGGGAGTCTCCTTGGGCAGTTCTGGGATCCGGGTCCGGGGGCTCCGGGTCCTGTCGGGCCGGGGCCGGAGTTCCGGCGGCCGGGGCTCTGGCACCCGGTGACCCCAAGGTTTCAGCCCGCTGCCGGATCACCCATCCAGGACCCCCGTTCTGCCGGATTTCCTTCACCCACCGCTCTGGGATGATGGAAACCATGAAGCCCGCGGAGCTGGACCGGCTCGACCACGCACTCATCCAGGCCCTGATGATCGACGGGCGGGCGCCCTTCAGCCGCCTCGCCGAGGTGCTGGAGGTCTCCGACCAGACGGTCGTCCGCCGCTACCGCCGGATGCGCACCACCGGGCTGGTGCGCGTGGTCGGGCTGCCGCTCGGCAGCCGGGTCGGGCTGCTGGAGTCCTGGCTGCGCGTGCAGTGCGCGCCGGACGCGGCCCTCGCGGTGGCGGGGGCGCTGGCGCGGCGCCCGGACATCGCGTGGGTGCAGCTCGCCTCGGGCGGGACCGAGATCCACTGCATGACCAAGGCCCGGAGCCGGCGGGAACGGGACGGGTTGCTGCTGGACAAGCTGCCGAGCACCCGGCGGGTGACGGGGATCAGCGCCCACACCATCCTGCGGACCTTCGTGGGCGGGCCGCTGGCCTGGTTCGGCATGGACGTGCTCGGTCCCGAGCAGGTGGCCGCGCTCGCGCAGCCGACCGCCGGGCAGCCCGCGTCGCGGGAGCGGTACGTCCTGGACGAGGCGGAGCTGGCGCTGCTGGCGGTGCTGGGCCAGGACGGCCGGGCCGGCTATCCGGAACTGGCCCGCGCCTCGGGCCTGTCCGAGTCGACGGCGCGCCGTCGGCTGGAGCGGCTGCGCGAGCTGGGCACGCTCTACTTCGACGTGGAGACGGTCCCGGGCGTGCTGGGGTACGAGGCGGAGGCCACCTTGCTGATCACGGCGGCGCCGGCCCGGCTGGCGGAGGTGGGCGCCGCGCTCGGCACCCACCCCGAGGTGCCCTTCGCGGCCGCGGTCACGGGGGCGGCGAACCTGCTGGCGGTGGTGGTCTGCCGGGACCGGGACGCGCTCTACACCTACCTGACCGAGCGGATCGGCGCGGTCGAGGGGGTGCGGCAGGTGGAGGTGATCCCGACCCTGCGCAACATCAAGCGGGCCGGGATGCTGGTCGAGGGCGGGCGGCTGGTGGATCCGCCGCCCGCCCCCTGACCCCGGTGCGGCCGGGTCAGCGCAGCACCACCCCGCCGCCCGCGCCGGCCGACGGGTCCACCGGGGCGGCGACCAGGCCGAGTTCGGCGGGGGTGGCCAGCAGCGGGTGGGCCGGCAGGATCCGCACGGTGTAGCCGAAGGGTCCCGTACGGTCCAGGGCGAGCGGGCCCTCGTACAGCCAGCGGCCCTCCAGGTCGGGTCCGGCGGCGGGCTTCAGCGGGAAGGTCCGCGCCCCGCCGATGACGTCCTGGGCGTCCACCCGTCCCGCGACGGCCTGCACCTCGACCTCGTCGGGGCCGAGCGCGTCGAGCGCGACCTGGACCCGCAGGGTGAGGGTCGCGCCCAGTTCGGCGGTGCCCCCCACCGGGCCCGGGCCCGCGGCCAGCGCCTCCACGTGCAACGCGGCGACCCGCGGCCAGGCCGCCCGCACCCGGCCCTTCCAGGCGGCGAGGTCCCGCGCCGCCTCCGGGGTCAGGGTGCGGTGGGCCAGCGCGGCCGGCGTGTACAGCCGCTCCACGTACTCGCGGACCATGCGCCCGGCGAGGACCTTCGGACCGAGCGAGACGAGGGTGCGCCGGACCATCTCGATCCACCGGACGGGCAGCGCGCCCCGCCCGGAGCGGTCGTAGAAGCGCGGGGCGACCCGGTTCTCGATCAGGTCGTAGAGGGCGTTGGCCTCGACGTCGTCGCGCCGGTCCTCGTCGGTGCCGTAGCCGTCGGCGGTGGGGATGGCCCAGCCGAAGTCCGGCTCGAACCACTCGTCCCACCAGCCGTCCAGGACCGAGAGGTTGAGGCAGCCGTTCAGCGCGGCCTTCATCCCACTGGTCCCGCAGGCCTCCAGCGGGCGCAGCGGGTTGTTCAGCCACACGTCGCAGCCGGGGTAGAGCTTTTGCGCCATGGCCATGCCGTAGTCGGGCAGGAACACGATGCGGTGGCGCACCCGCGGGTCGTCGGCGAAGCGCACCAGTTCCTGCACGAGCCGCTTGCCGCCGTCGTCGGCCGGGTGCGCCTTGCCCGCGACGACGATCTGCACGGGCCGCTCGGGGTCCAACAGCAGTCGGCGCAGCCGTTCCGGGTCGCGCAGCATGAGCGTGAGCCGCTTGTAGGAGGGCACCCGGCGCGCGAACCCGATGGTGAGCACGTCGGGGTCGAGGACGGAGTCCACCCAGCCCAGCTCGGCGTCCCCGGCCCCGCGCTGGCGCCACGAGGCGCGCAGCCGGTCGCGGACCTCCTGGACGAGCTGCTCGCGCAGCACCCGGCGCAGGTCCCACACGTCCTGGTCGGCGATGTCGGCGACTGCGTCCCAGCGCTGCGACCCACCGACGGACAGGGCGTCCTCGGTGCGCCCGGCGCCGATCTGGCGGGCGCCGAGGCGGACCACCTCGGGGGCGACCCAGGTCGGTGCGTGCACGCCGTTGGTGACGGAGACGATGGGGACGTCCGCGGGGTCGAATCCCGGCCACAGTCCCGCGAACATGCCGCGGCTGACGGCGCCGTGCAGGGTCGACACCCCGTTGGCGCGCTGGGCGAGCCGCAGCCCCATGACGGCCATGTTGAAGACGCCGGGGTCGCCGCCCGGGTAGCTCTCGGCGCCCAGTTCGAGGATCCGGTCCACGGGTACGCCGACCAGCTCGCCGCCGTCGGCGAAGTGCCGGGCGACCAGCCCGCGCTCGAAGCGGTCGATGCCCGCGGGGACCGGGGTGTGGGTGGTGAACACCGTTCCGGCCCGGACCGCCTCGACGGCCGCGTCGAAGGCCAGTCCCCCGCCCGCCAGTTCCCTTATGCGTTCGAGGCCGAGGAAGCCGGCGTGGCCCTCGTTGGTGTGGAACACCTCGGGCTCCGGGTGGCCGGTGAGCGCGCAGTACGTGCGCACGGCGCGGACGCCGCCGATGCCGAGCAGCATCTCCTGGAGCAGCCGGTGCTCGCTGCCGCCGCCGTAGAGGCGGTCGGTCACCTCGCGCGCGGCGGTGTCGTTGTCCTCGACGTCGGAGTCGAGGAGCAGCAGCGGCACCCGGCCGACCCGGACCTGCCAGACGTGCGCGTGCAGGCTGCGGCCGCCGGGCAGCGAGAGGGTGATCCGGGCGGGGAGGTCGTCGGGGCCGCGCAGGAGGGAGACGGGCAGTTCGTTGGGGTCGAGGACCGGGTAGTGCTCCTGCTGCCAGCCGTCGCGGGAGAGGGACTGGCGGAAGTACCCGTGGCGGTAGAGCAGGCCGACGCCGATGAGCGGGACGCCGAGGTCGCTGGCGGCCTTGAGGTGGTCGCCGGCGAGGATCCCGAGGCCGCCGGAGTACTGCGGCAGCGCGGCGGTGATGCCGAACTCGGGCGAGAAGTAGGCGATGGCGGCGGGCAGCTCGGCGCTGTTCTCCTGCCCCTGGTACCACCGCTCGCCGTGGACGTAGTCGTCGAGGTCGGCGGAGACGGCGTGGAGCCGGCGCAGGAACCTGCGGTCCCGCGCGAGTTCCTCCAGCCGGGCCGCGGCGACGTCCCCCAGCAGCCGGACGGGGTCACCTCCGGCGGCCAGCCAGCCCTCGGGGTCGACGGATTGGAAGAGTTCCCGGGTCTCCCCGTGCCACGACCAGCGCAGGTTGCGCGCGAGATCGGCGAGCGGCAGGAGGGGTTCCGGCAGGACAGGGCGCACGGTGAATCGACGGATAGCCTTCACGTGTCCACCTTCGCAGGGGCTTACGCATCGGAGCGGCCGCACCACGCTGTGCACCCGCGCATCACCCCGGGAAGGCTAGCGGCGCGCCCGCTCCTCGGCCATCCCGCCTCCACCGCGCGACAAGGCCCGGGCGCGGAAACCGATCTGACGGCGCCCCGGCCGCCGCGGCGCCCCGTCGTCCCTTGCGCTCGCCCTTACGTACGAGTAGTTAACCAAGCGCGCGGATTGGGCGGGCCGAGAGTGGGAAGGGCTCCCCGGGTACCGCGCACGGCACACGCCCCGCCCCACCTCCCGCCACCCGAGTGAACGCGGACAGGAGCGGCCATGCCCGCAGCCCAGCCGTCCACTGAGCGGCTAGAAACAGAGCGAACAGAGCGTGCACGACCAGCCGGAACGTCGTCGGCTGTCCCGTTGTCACCGAGCCCTGCGAACTGCCCCCAGGTGATCCCATCATGATCGGTCGCATTCCCGTGCTGGACGTCCGCCCCGCCGTCGACTGCGGCGCCAGACCCGCCAAGGCGGTCGTGGACGAGGTATTCGAAGTCTCCGCCACCGTGTTCCGCGAGGGACACGACGCGGTCGCGGCGCACGTGGTGCTGCGAGATCCGAGCGGGCGCCAGCGCCCACCCGTCCCGCTGTGCGAGCTGGCGCCCGGCACCGACCGGTGGGGCGCCCGGGTGTCCGCCGACGCGGAGGGGAGGTGGAGCTACGTCGTCGAGGCGTGGAGCGATCCGGTCGCGACCTGGCGCGCGCACGCCGCGATCAAGGTGCCGGCCGGGATCGACGCGGACCTGATGCTGCTGGAGGGCGCCGAGCTGTACGAGCGGGCCGCCGCCAAGGTCCCCAAGCGGGACGGGCGCGAGGCGGTGCTGGCCGCCGCCGACGCGATGCGCGACGGGGACCGCCCGGCCGGGGCCCGGTTGGCCGCGGCCCTGGCCCCCGAGGTCGACGCGGCGCTCGCCCGCAAGCCCTTCCGGGAGCTGGTGAGCGCCTCGAAGCCGATGGCCGTGCTGGTCGAGCGCAAGCGGGCCCTCTTCGGCGCCTGGTACGAGCTGTTCCCGCGCTCGGAGGGCGCGGTGCTGGAGCCCGGCGCGGCTCCGGTCAGCGGCACCTTCGCGACCGCGGCGGAGCGGTTGGCGGCCGTCGCCGCCATGGGCTTCGACGTGGTGTACCTGCCGCCGATCCACCCGATCGGGAGCACGTACCGCAAGGGCCCCAACAACACCCTCTCCGCGGGCAGTTGGGATCCGGGCGTGCCCTGGGCCATCGGCTCGACCGAAGGCGGGCACGACGCCGTCCACCCCGAGCTGGGCACGATCGAGGACTTCGACCGGTTCGTGGCCCGGGCCCGCGAGCTGCGCCTGGAGATCGCGCTCGACTTCGCCCTGCAGTGTTCGCCGGACCACCCGTGGGTGGAGAAGCACCCGGAGTGGTTCCGCCACCGCGCGGACGGGACGGTCGCCTACGCCGAGAACCCGCCGAAGAAGTACCAGGACATCTATCCCATCCACTTCGACACCGACATGGGCGGGATCGTCGAGGAGACCCTGCGCATCCTGCGGTACTGGATGGACCACGGAGTACGCATCTTCCGGGTCGACAATCCGCACACCAAGCCGGTCGTCTTCTGGGAAAGGGTGATCGCGGACATCAACAAGAGCGATCCCGACGTGATTTTCCTGGCCGAGGCCTTCACCCGGCCCGCGATGATGCGCACGCTCGCCGCGATCGGTTTCCAGCAGTCCTACACGTACTTCACCTGGCGCAATACGAAGCGGGAACTCACCGAATACGTCACCGAGCTGTCGGGTGATTCGGCTTCCTGCATGCGGCCCAATTTCTTCGTCAATACGCCGGACATCCTGCACGAGTACTTGCAGACCGGCGGCCGCCCCGCCTTCGAGATCAGGGCCGTGCTGGCCGCGACCCTCTCGCCCACCTGGGGGATCTACGCGGGCTACGAGCTGTGCGAGAACACCCCGGTGAAGGAGGGCAGCGAGGAGTACCTCGATTCCGAGAAGTACGAGCTGCGCCCGCGCGACTGGGCCGCCGCCGAACGCGAGGGCCGCACCATCGCCCCGCTGATCACCGCGCTGAACCGGCTGCGCCGACGCAATCCCGCGCTCCAGCAACTGCGCGACGTGCATTTCCATCCGACCGACAACGAGCAAGTGATCGCCTATTCGAAGCACAGCGGATCGCATTGCGTACTGGTGGTCGTCAACCTCGATCCGCACCACACCCAGGAGGCGACGGTCTCGTTGGACATGCCGGTACTCGGCCTCGACTGGCACGGGTCCCTCGCGGTGCGCGACGAGCTCACCGGCGAGACCTATCACTGGGGCAGGGCGAATTACGTGCGTCTGGAACCGGGCCGTACGCCCGCGCACGTGCTGGCCGCTCTGCGACCGTCCCCGCTCACCGGAGGGTCACCCACCTCATGATGATCAACGATCCCGTCCACGACCTCTTCGAGGACACCCCCGCCAAGGACCGCGACCCCGACTGGTTCAAGCGGGCGGTGTTCTACGAGGTCCTCGTCCGCTCCTTCCACGACAGCAACGGCGACGGCGTGGGCGACCTCAAGGGGCTCACCGCCAAGCTGGACTACCTCCAATGGCTCGGCGTCGACTGCCTGTGGCTCCCACCCTTCTTCGCCTCGCCGCTGCGCGACGGCGGCTACGACGTCTCCGACTACACCTCCGTACTGCCGGAGTTCGGCGACCTCGCCGACTTCGTGGAGTTCGTCGACGCGGCGCACCAGCGCGGCATGCGCGTGATCATCGACTTCGTCATGAACCACACGAGCGACCAGCACGAGTGGTTCCAGCAGTCGCGCAAGGATCCCGACGGCCCGTACGGCGACTACTACATGTGGGCCGACAACGACAAGCAGTACCAGGACGCCCGGATCATCTTCGTCGACACCGAGTCCTCGAACTGGACCTACGATCCGGTCCGCAAGCAGTACTACTGGCACCGCTTCTTCTCCCACCAGCCGGACCTCAACTACGAGAACCCGGCCGTCGTGGAGGAGATCGTCTCGGCCCTGCGCTTCTGGCTCGACCTCGGCATCGACGGGTTCCGGCTCGACGCGGTCCCGTACCTCTACGCCGAGGAGGGGACCAACTGCGAGAACCTCCCGCGCACCCACACCCTGCTCAAGCGGGTCCGCGCGGAGATCGACGCGCACTACCCGGACACCGTGCTGCTCGCCGAGGCCAACCAGTGGCCGGAGGACGTCGTCGACTACTTCGGCGACTACAGCAAGGGCGGGGACGAGTGCCACATGGCCTTCCACTTCCCCGTCATGCCGCGCATCTTCATGGCGGTGCGCCGGGAGTCGCGCTACCCGGTCTCCGAGATCCTCGCCAAGACCCCCGAGATCCCGGCGAGCTGCCAGTGGGGCATCTTCCTGCGCAACCACGACGAGCTGACCCTCGAAATGGTGACGGACGAAGAGCGCGACTACATGTACGCCGAGTACGCCAAGGACCCGCGGATGCGGGCCAACATCGGCATCCGGCGGCGGCTCGCCCCGTTGCTCGACAACGACCGGCACCAGATCGAGCTGTTCACCGCCCTGCTGCTGTCCCTGCCCGGCTCGCCGATCCTGTACTACGGCGACGAGATCGGCATGGGCGACAACATCTGGCTGGGCGACCGGGACGGGGTCCGCACCCCGATGCAGTGGACCCCGGACCGCAACGCCGGTTTCTCCTCGTGCGATCCGGGCAGGCTCAACCTGCCGGTCATCATGGACCCGGTCTACGGGTACCAGGTCACCAACGTCGAGGCCGCGATGTCCTCGCCCTCGTCGCTGTTGCACTGGACCCGGCGGTTGATCGAGATCCGCAAGGCGAACCCCGCCTTCGGCCTCGGTTCCTACACCGAACTCCCGTCGTCCAACCCCGCGGTGCTGGCGTTCCTCCGCGAGGCACCCTCCACCGAGGGAGAAGCGGACGACCTGGTGCTGTGCGTGCACAACTTCTCGCGCTTCGCGCAGCCGACGGAGCTGGACCTGCGGTCCTTCAACGGGCGGGTGCCGGTGGAACTGACCGGTGACGTCCGGTTCCCGCCGATCGGCGAGTGGCCGTACCTGCTGACCCTGGCGGGGCACGGTTTCTACTGGTTCCGGCTGCGCGCCGAGCAGTAGCGCACGGCGCCCGCCGCACGGCGGAGGGGACTTCACCACGTGCGGATCCGTGGGCGGCGAATGGGTCAATCGCCGCCCTGTACGGACCATCCTGACCCGACACTCGCACACACCACCGGACAGCAACTGCCGCGATCCGGGACACTCTGCGCATTCTGTGACGGCCCGGGGAAAGGACGCGATGCCATGTCGGAGGCTGCATCCACCCGGAGCGAGGTCGGTCGGCCGGGCCGCCGGGCGGCCGATCACGGGAGCCCCCACCCGGACCGGCTCCGCCCGCTGGAACCACTGCTGCGCGCCTGGCTGCCGAGACAGCGCTGGTTCGCCGGCAAGGGGCGTGCCATCGGCGCCCTGCGCCAGGTCTCGGCGACCGAACTGCTCCCGCCGGGGTCCTCGCCCGGGCTGCTGCACCTCCTGCTCGACGTGGACGGCGACTGCTACCAACTGCTGCTCGGCATCCGCCCCGAGCTGCCGCCCGCGCTCGCGCCCGCGCTGATCGGCCGGGCCGAGGAGGGCCCGTACGCCGGTCAGGCGATCTACGAGGGCCTGGGCGATCCGCGGCTCGCGGCCCTGCTGCTGGAACGATTGCGCGCCCCTGGCCCGCTGGGCCCGCTCCGCTTCGACCGGGACCCGGCGGCGCCGATCCCGGCGACGCTGGCGGCCCGGCCGCTGTCCGGGGAGCAGACCAACTCCTCGCTGATCTACGGGGACGCCTACATCCTCAAGGTGTTCCGGCGGGTCGGCCCCGGGGTCAATCCGGACCTGGAGCTGCCGCGGGCGCTGGCCGCCGCCGGGTGCGCCCGGGTGCCGGCGCCGGTCGCCTGGTACGAGGCCCAGCTGTCCGGGTCCGAGCCGCTGACCCTGGGCGTGCTCCAGCCCTACCTGCGGGGCTCCGACGACGGCTGGCAGCTCGCGCTGCACCGCCTCGGCGCGGGCGCCGACTTCACCGCGGAGGCGCACGCCCTGGGCCGGGCCACCGCCGAGGTGCACAGCGCGCTGGCCGACGCCCTGCCGACCGTCGCGCTGGGCCCGGAGCAGACGGCCCGGCTGGCCGCCGGGATGACCGCGCGACTGGCCGCCACCGCACGCGAGGTGACGTCACTGCGCCCGTACGAGGCGGGGCTGCGCGGTGCCTTCGACGCGCTGGCGTCCTCGCGGGGCGCGGGGGTCCGCGCCCAGCGCATCCACGGCGACCTCCACCTGGGTCAGACCCTGCGCACCCTCGACGGCAGTTGGTCGTTGATCGACTTCGAAGGGGAACCGGCCCGGCCGCTGGCCGACCGGCGCCGTCCCGAACCGGCGGTCCGGGACATCGCCGGGATACTGCGTTCCTTCGACTACGCGGCACGCTCCCACCGGCCGTTCGCCCCCGCCTGGGCGGACGCCTGCCGGGCCGCGTTCTGCGAGGGGTACGCCCGGACCACCGGCCGCGACCCGCGCGAGGACCCCGTCCTGCTGCGGGCCTACGAGACCGACAAGGCGGTCTACGAGGCCCGTTACGAGTCCCGGCACCGCCCCGATTGGCTGCACGTCCCGATGGCCGCCGTCAGGCGGCTCTCCGAACGCGAGCGGCCGGCCCACCGCCTGCCGCTCCCGCCGCCCGCCGCCGATCCCCTCCCGCTCTCCCCCGCCCCCCACCCCCGCGAGCAGCCCCCTAGGAGGCCGCACACGTGAGCGCCGCCCGACAGCCGTCGCCGACGTCCCGCCCGACCACCGCTCCCGCCGCCCCCGCGGAGGCGGCGAAGAAACCGCGCACGCCCCGGGCCCGGCGGACCGCCCCGCCGCACGGCGTCCGGCCCGCTCCGGCGCTGGGCGCGGACGAACGGTCCCGGCTGCTGGAGGGCCGCCACCACGATCCGCACGCGGTGCTGGGCGCCCGGGCCCACCGGGGCGGGGTGGCCTTCCGGGCGCTGCGTCCGCACGCGAAGGCGGTCACGATCGTCGCCAAGGGGCTGCGCGCCGAGCTCCACGACGAGGGCGACGGGTTCTTCTCGGGGCTGCTGCCGCTGACCGGCGTGCCCGACTACCGGCTGCTGGTGACGTACGACAGCGACGAGGTGGAGGTCCACGACCCCTACCGCTTCCTGCCGGCGCTCGGCGAGCTGGACCTGCACCTGATCGGCGAGGGCCGGCACGAGGAGCTGTGGACGGCGCTGGGCGCGGAGCCGATGGAGCACCAGGGCGTGGCCGGCACCCGGTTCACGCTCTGGGCGCCGAACGCCCTGGGGGTGCGGGTCACGGGGGACTTCTCCTACTGGGACGCGGTGGCCCACCCGATGCGCTCGCTCGGCGCGACCGGGGTGTGGGAGCTGTTCCTGCCCGGTGTCGGCGAGGGCGCCCTGTACAAGTACGACGTCACGCGCCCGGACGGCAGCCACACCCTGCGGGCCGACCCGATGGCCCGGCGGGCCGAGGTGCCGCCGGCGAACGCGTCGATCGTGACCGCCTCGCACTACACCTGGCGGGACACCGAGTGGATGGCGTCGCGCGGCCTGCGGCCGGCGCACCAGGCGCCGCTGTCGGTGTACGAGGTGCACCTGGCCTCCTGGCGGCCGGGGCTGAGCTACGCGCAGTTGGCGGAGCAGCTCCCGGCCTACGTGAAGGAGCTGGGGTTCACCCACGTCGAGCTGATGCCGGTCGCCGAGCACCCCTTCGGCGGCTCCTGGGGCTACCAGGTCACCGGTTTCTACGCGCCCACCTCGCGGATGGGCACGCCGGACGAGTTCCGCGGCCTGGTCGACGCCCTGCACCGGGCCGGGATCGGGGTGATCGTCGACTGGGTGCCCGCGCACTTCCCGCGGGACGACTGGGCGCTGGCCGAGTTCGACGGACGGCCGCTGTACGAGCACCACGACCCGCAGCGGGCCGCGCACCCGGACTGGGGGACGCTGGAGTTCGACTACGGGCGCAAGGAGGTCCGCAACTTCCTGGTGGCGAACGCCGTGTACTGGTGCCAGGAGTTCCACGTCGACGGGCTGCGCGTGGACGCGGTGGCCTCGATGCTCTACCTGGACTACTCGCGCGGCGAGGGCGAGTGGACGCCGAACGAGCACGGCGGGCGGGAGAACCTGGACGCGGTGGCGCTGCTCCAGGAGATGAACGCGACGGTCTACCGGCGCTGCCCGGGCGTGATGACGATCGCCGAGGAATCCACCGCCTGGGAGGGCGTGACCCGGCCCACCGACGCGGGCGGGCTCGGCTTCGGGCTGAAGTGGAACATGGGCTGGATGCACGACACGCTGCGGTACGTGGCGAAGGAGCCGGTGCACCGCAAGTACCACCACCACGACATGACCTTCGGGATGGTCTACGCGTACAGCGAGAACTACGTGCTGCCGATCTCGCACGACGAGGTGGTGCACGGCAAGCGGTCGCTGGTGGGGAAGATGCCCGGGGACTGGTGGCAGCAACGGGCCTGCCACCGGGCGTACCTGGGCTTCATGTGGGCCCACCCCGGCAAGCAGCTGCTCTTCATGGGGCAGGAGTTCGCGCAGGGCGCCGAGTGGTCGGAGGCGCACGGGCCGGACTGGTGGCTGCTGGACTCCTCCTACGCCGCGGCCGCCGACCACCGCGGAGTGCGCGCCCTGGTGGGCGAGCTGAACCGGACCTACACGGCGACGCCCGCGCTGTGGGAGCGGGACACCGTGCCGGAGGGGTTCGCCTGGGTGGCGTCGGACGCGGCGGAGGACAACGTCATCGCCTTCCTGCGGTACGCGGTGGACGGCTCGCCGCTGCTGTCCGTCTCGAACTTCTCCCCGGTGGTGCGCCACGGCTACCGGGTCGGCGTGCCGGAGGAGGTGGCCGAGTGGCACGAGGTGCTGAACACGGACGCGGAGCGGTTCGGCGGCAGCGGGGTGCGCCACCTGCGGCCGCTGCGGCCGGAGCCGGTGCCCGCGCAGGGGCGGGCGGCGAGCCTGCGGATGACCCTGCCGCCGCTGTCCACCGTGTGGCTCAGGCCGTGACGGGAGCCGGCTGCTCCAGGACGTCCTCGAGGTCCTGGAGCAGCCGGCGCTTGGCCCGGGCCCCGATGATCGTCTTGACGGGTTCGCCGTCGCGCAGGACCAGCAGGGTGGGCATGGACAGCACGCCGTAGCGGACCATGGTCCGCGGGTTCCTGTCCGCGTCGATCTGCACCACCTTCAGGCGGTGCGCCTCCTCGGCGGCGACGGCGGACAGCACCGGCGCCAGCTGGCGGCAGGGCCCGCACCAGTCGGCGGTGAACTCGACCAGCACGGGGCGCCCGCGCTCGGCGAGCACCTCCGCCTCGAAGGTCTCGTCGGTGACCTCGTCCACTCCGTGGGCACGCAGCATCTTCTTCTCCCTGTCGTTCTCGCGGGTCAGTCCCGTGCGGTGGTCTCGCAGCGCGGGGTGGCCGCCGCTCCGGCGGCCTCCTCGGCGCTCGCCAGCTGGCGCGCGACCTGGTCCCGTACGTCGGCGAGCTTGCCGATCAACGAGTCCAGCTCGGCGAGCTTGCGGCGGTAGACGGCGAGGGAGGCGGGGCAGGCGTCGCCGGCCGGGTGGCCGGCCCGCAGGCAGTCCACGAAGGGCCGGGTCTCCTCCAGCTCGAAGCCGAAGTCCTGGAGCACCCGGATCTCGCGCAGCAGCCGCAGGTCGTCCTCGTCGTACGAGCGGTAGCCGTTGCCGGTCCGCCGTGCGGGCAGCAGACCCCGGTCCTCGTAGTAGCGCAGGGTCCGGGTGGTGGTACCGGCCCGCTCCGCCAGTTCGCCGATTCGCATGGGCCGACCGTAATGCTTGACGTCCACGTCAAGGCAAGGGTCGGGCGGCGCGGGCCGGAGGGGTCCACGGGGGCCCTCGCCACCCCCGTGTACGAGGGCCCCCGCCTGGTTCACGCCTGCGTGGCCGAAGAGGTTCAGGTGACGTGACGGGGTGTGATGGGGTTCACTCGAACGGCAGTCACGGCCTTGGCTTGAAGCGGACCCCTCGCAGTGGATGAAATGGATCTTCGCACTATCCGATTACCGGACGGTCGCGCAAATACCGGACTAAATACCCGAACACCGTAGGAGGTTCCTACGAGTTGTGGCCTTGTTTGAACGGTCTGTAGTCGCCAAACCCATTTCGCTTCTACCGTGTGGCTCGTGCACTCCAGCCCCCCCTTCAATGCCCCCGCCGCCCGCCGCCTGAGGGCGGCCCTGGGCATGGCACCCGGCCACGTCGCCTACGGCCTGCGCGCCCAGTACGGGCTCCTCGTGACCCCCGAGACCGTCATGGCCTGGGAGCGCGGCGAGGTCACGCCGACCTCGGCCGAGCTGACGGCCCTCGCCGGCGTGCTGTGGTGTGCGCCCGGCGAGCTGTTGGCCGAACCGGTCACCTTGCGGGAGCACCGGATCGCGCGCGGCGTGTCACCGGAGGAGCTGGCCCGGCGGGTCGGGCTGGAACCCGCCTCCTACCAGAAGATGGAGGACACCGGGCGCTGGAAGGGCAACGAGCGACAGTCGGCCACCCTCTCCTCGGTGCTGGGGCTGACGCTGGCCCAGTTCGTGACCGCCACCGGCAAGCAGGACGAGCTGGCGGAGCTGCTGCGCAACGCGGTCACCACCCGCTGGCAGGCCTACGTGAAGCCGCTGGCCAAGCTGCTCCCCGTGCCCAAGGCCCAGCTGGAGCGGGTGCTGGAGCTGCTGCACGGGGACTACCAGGCCCGGATGCTGTCCACCTTGAGCTGGGGCGGCTCGGGCGGCCGGGCCGACAGCGGGGACGCGGGGCGCGAGTTCCTGGTGGGCATCGTGGACCGGTTCTGGGAGCTGGCGCAGGTGCCGTAGGGCCGCGCGACCGGCCGGCCTCCGCGCGGATGCGCGAAGGCCCCGACCGGTCCCGGGAGGGGACGAGATCGGGGCCCTTCGGCGCGCGGATCCAGGACGAAGGTCCCGGGCGCGGAGTCGGATGGCGGGGCCTAGAAGACCGATTCGGCCTCGTACATGCGGTCCTCGGGGACGGTCTTCAGCTCGGTGACGGCCTGCGCGAGGGGGGCCATGACGATGTCGGTGCCGCGCAGCGCGGTCATGTTGCCGAAGTCGCCGCGGTGGACGCCCTCGACGGCGTGCCAGCCGAAGCGGGTGGCGAGGACGCGGTCGTACGCGGTCGGGGTGCCGCCGCGCTGGACGTGGCCGAGGATGACCGGGCGGGCTTCCTTGCCCAGGCGCCGCTCCAGCTCGACGGCCAGGCGGTTGCCGATCCCGGCGAAGCGCTCGTGACCGTACTGGTCGATCGCGCCCTTCTCGTACGGCATGGAGCCGTCGGCCGGGTGCGCGCCCTCGGCGACGCAGATGACCGCGAACTTCTTGCCGCGGGCGAATCGTTCCTCCACCATCTTCACCAGGGCGTCGACCTCGAACCGCCGCTCCGGCAGGCAGATGCCGTGGGCGCCGCCCGCCATGCCGGACTCCAGGGCGATCCAGCCCGCGTGGCGCCCCATGACCTCGACGACCATCACGCGCTGGTGCGATTCGGCGGTGGTCTTGAGCCGGTCGATCGCCTCGGTGGCCACCATGACGGCGGTGTCGAAGCCGAAGGTGCGGTCGGTGGAGGAGATGTCGTTGTCGATGGTCTTCGGTACGCCGACCACCGGCATGCCCGCGTCCGACAGCATCCGGGCCGCGGTCAGCGTGCCCTCGCCGCCGATCGGGATGAGGGCGTCGATCTCGTACCGCTGCGCCAGCTCCACCGCGTTCTCGGCGGCCTCGTGCAGCCGGGCGCGCTCCATCCGGGCTGAGCCGAGAATCGTTCCGCCGCGGGCCAGAATGCCACTGACCGCGTTGATGTCGAGGGGGCGGTAGTGACCGTCGAGGAGACCCTTGAAACCGTCCTCGAAGCCGATGACTTCGTCGCCGTGTCCGACCACGGCACGGTGGACGACCGACCGGATGACAGCGTTGAGGCCCGGGCAGTCGCCGCCTGCGGTGAGAACTCCGATACGCATCGTGCTGTGTCTCCTGCTCCTGGTCGTACCGAGCGGCCCGCGTGCGGGCGGACCACCGTACAGATGAAGGCCGTATTGATGAAGCCTGTCCGATTGTTCCACGGGCCACCGGTGGGCCGCGCTTCGAGCGACTGCCCCCCGAGGGCCTTTCGACCCCCCTGGACAGGCCTTTTTCCCGGCGGGCGCCCTATCCATCAGCAGAGGTATTGTCAAGAGGGCAAGCCCATACTAAATGGGTAAATTGACTCGGAAGATCCGCATCCTGCCCCGTCCGGGGCCGGTGGTGACGCCGCCAACCGACACACATGGACGGAGAGCACGCGTGACGCGCAGCGTGTACGTGACCGGCATCGACCGGGGGGACGGCCGGCAGGTCATCGAGCTCGGGCTCATGGAGCTGCTGACCCGCCAGACGGGCCGGGTGGGCGTGTACCGCCCGCTGCTGCACGACGGACCCGACCGCCTCTTCGACCTGCTCAAGGCGCGCTACCGGCTCGACCAGGAGCCCTCCACCGCCTTCGGCATGGAGTACCACGAGGCCTCCGCGCTGCTCGCCGAGAAGGGGGCCGACGAACTGGTCTCGCAGCTCGTCGACGGCTACCACCGGGCGGCCCGCGACTACGAGGTCATGCTGGTCCTCGGCACCGACTACGCCGACACCAACCTCCCGGACGAGCTGGCGCTCAACGCCCGCCTCGCCAACGAGCTGGGCGCGGTCGTCGTCCCGGTGGTCGGCGGCACCAAGCAGACCGCCGAGTCGGTCCGCGCGGAGACCCGCAACGCCTACCGGGCCTACGAGAGCCTGGGCTGCGAGGTCGTGGCCGTGATCGTCAACCGGGTCGTCGCCGAGGACCGCGAGGTGATAGCCGAGCGGCTGGCCGCGCGCCTTCCCGTGCCCTGCTACGTGCTGCCGGACGACAAGACACTCTCCGCGCCGACCGTCGCCCAGATCACCCGGGCGCTGGGCGGCGAGGTGCTGCTCGGCGACGAGGCCGGGCTGGCCCGCGACGCCGTGGACTTCGTCTTCGGCGGCGCCATGCTGCCGAACTTCCTGAACGCGCTGACCCCCGGCTGCCTGGTCGTCACCCCCGGGGACCGCTCCGACCTGGTCATCGGCGCGCTCGCCGCGCACACCTCCGGCACCCCGCCGATCGCCGGCGTGCTGCTGACCCTGAACGAGCGCCCCGGCAAGGACATCCTGACGCTGGCCTCGAAGCTGGCGCCCGGCACCCCGGTCGTCTCCGTCGCGGGCAACAGCTTCCCGACCGCCGCCGAACTCTTCGCGCTGCAGAGCCGACTGAACTCCGCGACCCCGCGCAAGCTGGAGACCGCGCTCGGCCTCTTCGAGCGGCACGTCGACACGGCCGCGCTGCGCGACCGCATCTCGCTCACCCGCTCCACCCGGGTCACGCCGATGATGTTCGAGCACGAGCTGCTGGAGCAGGCCCGCTCCGAGCGGCGCCGGGTGGTCCTGCCCGAGGGCACCGAGGAGCGGGTGCTGCGCGCCGCGGACGTGGTGCTGCGCCGCGGGGTGTGCGACCTGACCCTGCTGGGCGAGGAGCAGGCGATCTTGAAGAAGGCCGCCGACCTCGGCATCGACATCAGCGCGGCGCAGCTGATCGACCCGGGCACCTCGCCGCTGCGGGAACGGTTCGCCGAGTACTACGCCGCGGCCCGCGCCCACAAGGGCATGACGGTCGAGCTGGCCAACGACGTGGTCACGGACGTGAACTACTTCGGCACGCTGATGGTCCAGGAGGGTCTGGCCGACGGCATGGTCTCCGGCGCGGTGCACTCGACCGCCGCCACCATCCGGCCCGCCTTCGAGATCATCAAGACCAAGCCGGAGGCGTCCATCGTCTCCTCGGTCTTCTTCATGTGCCTGGCCGACAAGGTCCTCGCCTACGGCGACTGCGCCGTGAACCCGGACCCCAACGCCGAGCAACTGGCCGACATCGCCATCCAGTCGGCCACCACCGCCGCCGCCTTCGGGCTGGAGCCGCGGATCGCGATGCTCTCGTACTCGACCGGCACCTCCGGTTCGGGCGCGGACGTCGACAAGGTCCGCAAGGCCACCGAGATCGTCCGCGCGCAGCGCCCGGACCTGCTGATCGAGGGCCCGATCCAGTACGACGCCGCCGTCGAGCCGTCCGTGGCGGCGACCAAGCTGCCGGAGTCCGAGGTCGCCGGGCGGGCGACCGTACTGATCTTCCCGGACCTGAACACCGGCAACAACACCTACAAGGCCGTGCAGCGCTCCGCGGGCGCCGTGGCGGTCGGCCCGGTCCTGCAGGGCCTGCGCAAGCCGGTCAACGACCTCTCGCGCGGCGCGCTGGTCCAGGACATCGTCACCACGGTGGCGATCACCGCGATCCAGGCCCAGTCCAAGCCCGCCGCGGGCTGACCCCGCACGACGCACGACCACCCCGCACCCCCCACACGAGAAGGTTCCGCACCCGTGACCGCATCGCGCGTACTCGTCCTCAACTCCGGCTCCTCGTCGGTCAAGTACCAGCTGCTCGACATGGCGGACCGGTCCCGCCTGGCCGTCGGGCTGGTGGAGCGCATCGGCGAGGAGACCTCCCGGCTGGTGCACGAACGGCTCACCGACGCCCCGGGCCCGGAGGCCGGTGAGGCGAAGCGGGAGGTCCTCGGGCCGATCGCCGACCACCGGGCGGCCCTGACGGCCGTCGCGGCCGAGCTGGCCGCCGACGGCATGGGCCTGGACTCCCCCGAACTGGCCGCCATCGGCCACCGGGTGGTGCACGGCGGCACCAAGTTCACCCGGCCGACCGTCATCGACGACGAGGTGCTGGCGGAGATCCGCGCGCTCGTGCCGCTGGCGCCGCTGCACAACCCGGCGAACGTGACCGGCATCGAGGTGGCCCGCGCGCTGCGCGCGGACCTCCCGCAGGTCGCGGTCTTCGACACGGCCTTCCACTCGACGATGCCGGAGTACGTGGCCCGGTACGCGATCGACGCCGCGACCGCCGACAAGTACTCCATCCGGCGGTACGGCTTCCACGGCACCTCGCACGCCTACGTGTCCCGCACGGCCGCCGCGCTGCTGGGCAAGGCGCCCGAGGACGTGAACGTCATCGTGCTGCACCTGGGCAACGGCGCCTCGGCGTCGGCGGTCCGCGGCGGGGTGTGCGTGGAGACCTCCATGGGGCTCACCCCGCTGGAGGGCCTGGTCATGGGAACCCGCTCCGGGGACCTCGATCCGGCCGTCGTCTTCCACCTGGCCCGGGTGGGCGGCCTCTCGGTGGATGAGATCGATTCGCTCCTGAACAAGAAGAGCGGTCTGCTGGGCATGTGCGGGGACAACGACATGCGCGAGGTGCTGCGGCGCGCGGGCGAGGGCGACGAGGCGGCGAGCGTCGCCTTCGCGGCGTACGTCCACCGCCTGAA
The DNA here is from genome assembly GCF_042730635.1 of Streptomyces sp. NPDC059917. Taxonomy (NCBI): domain Bacteria; kingdom Bacillati; phylum Actinomycetota; class Actinomycetes; order Kitasatosporales; family Streptomycetaceae; genus Streptomyces; species Streptomyces sp. NPDC059917. The sequence continues at coordinate 119,924 of NZ_JBHWLC010000009.1, read as the reverse complement.
GAAGTACATCGGTGCCTACTCGGCCGTGCTCGGCCGGGTGGACGCGGTGGTGTTCACGGCCGGGGTCGGCGAGAACGCCCACCAGGTGCGGGAAGCTGCCGTGGACGGTCTCGCCGAGCTGGGGCTCGCCCTGGACCTGGAGGCCAACGCGGTGCGCTCCTCCGAGCCCCGGCTGATCTCGGCCGAGTACGCCCGGGTGGCCGTGGCCGTGGTGCCGACGGAGGAGGAGCTGGAGATCGCCACGCAGGCGTACGAGCTGGTTACCCGTTAGTCACTTTGGACTTTCCACCAGACGGAATATTCCGCTACGAAACAAACCGATAGGATCCGCTCCATGCGCCGTTCCAAAATCGTCTGCACGCTGGGCCCCGCCGTCGACTCGTATGAGCAGCTGAAAGCGCTCATCGAGGCAGGTATGAACGTGGCCCGATTCAACTTCAGCCACGGATCCCAGGCAGAACACCAGGAGCGGTACGACCGCGTCCGGAAGGTCTCCGCGGACACCGGGCGTGCCGTCGGCGTCCTCGCCGACCTCCAGGGTCCCAAGATCCGTCTGGAAACCTTCGCCGAGGGTCCCGTCGAGCTGGTGCGCGGTGACGAGTTCACCATCACCACCGAGGACGTCCCGGGCGACAAGTCCATCTGCGGCACCACCTACAAGGGTCTGCCGGGTGACGTCTCCAAGGGCGACCAGGTCCTGATCAACGACGGCAACGTCGAGCTCCGGGTGACCGAGGTCGACGGCCCGCGGGTCAAGACCATCGTCATCGAGGGCGGTGTCATCTCCGACCACAAGGGCATCAACCTGCCGGGTGCCGCCGTCAACGTCCCGGCCCTGTCCGAGAAGGACGTCGACGACCTCCGCTTCGCCCTGCGGATGGGCTGCGACATGGTCGCCCTGTCCTTCGTCCGTGACGCCAACGACGTCAAGGACGTCCACAAGGTCATGGACGAGGAGGGCCGCCGGGTCCCCGTCATCGCCAAGGTCGAGAAGCCGCAGGCGGTCGCCAACATGGAGGCCGTCGTCGACGCCTTCGACGCGGTCATGGTGGCCCGTGGCGACCTGGCCGTCGAGTACCCGCTCGAAAAGGTCCCGATGGTCCAGAAGCGGCTCATCGAGATGTGCCGCCGCAACGCCAAGCCGGTGATCGTCGCGACCCAGATGATGGAGTCGATGATCACCAACTCGCGGCCGACCCGCGCCGAGGCCTCCGACGTCGCGAACGCCATCCTCGACGGGGCCGACGCGGTCATGCTGTCGGCCGAGTCCTCGGTCGGCGCCTACCCGATCGAGACCGTCAAGACGATGTCGAAGATCGTCGTCGCGGCCGAGGAAGAGCTGCTCTCCAAGGGCCTGCAGCCGCTGGTCCCGGGCAAGAAGCCGCGCACCCAGGGCGGCTCCGTCGCCCGTGCGGCCTGCGAGATCGCCGACTTCCTCGACGGCAAGGCCCTGGTCGCCTTCACCCACTCCGGTGACACGGCCCGCCGCCTGTCGCGCTACCGCGCGGTCCAGCCGATCCTGGCCTTCACGACCAGCGAGAGCACCCGCAACCAGCTGTCGCTGAGCTGGGGCGTCGAGTCGTACGTGGTCCGCCACGTCGACAACACCGACGCGATGGTCGACCTCGTGGACGACGAGCTGCTCAAGCTCGGGCGCTACAACCAGGGCGACACCATGATCATCACGGCCGGTTCGCCCCCCGGCGTCCCGGGCACGACCAACATGGTCCGCGTCCACCACCTGAACGGCGCCACCGGCGCCTGACGCCGCCGTGGCGCGGCGCCCGCGCCGCACGCACACGAGGGCGGCACCCCGATCGATCGGGGTGCCGCCCTCGGTGCGTCACGTGGACCGGCCGCGCCTACTCCGGCGGACCGATGTAGTTGTGCAGACCGGGAACGGTCAGGTTGCCGCCGAACTGGCCCGCCTGGACGACCTTGACGTTCGTGAAGAACGCGAAGGGGACGTTCAGCGGCGGCGGGGTGTTCGGGGTGAACTCGATCGGGATGAGCCCGAACAGGTTCCCCTTGAGGCTCTCGGTGTACATCGTCACCGTGCCGCCGCGGATCGTGGACGTGGAGCCCGGACGGGACTTGAGGTGCGCGACGTTCCCGCTCTTGCCGACCGTCTGGTAGAGGTCCTTGATGTCGAGCGAGTCCGCCGTGAACTTCAGGACCTTCTTGGTGCTGCCGTTCGCCGTCTTCACCTCGACGATGCCCGCGTAGTCCAGGCCGTAGAGGGTCAGCAGCGAGCTGTCGAGGTACCAGGGCTCGTCGGGCAGGACCGGCGCGCTCTGCTCCAGCTTGGCGTTGGCCAGGGCCTGGGCGTCCAGGGTCGGGCAGGGGAAGGGCGTCTTGCCGTCGACCGTCTTGCCGTCGTCGGCCTTGCCGTCCTTGTCCTTGTCCTTCGCGTCCTTGTCCTTGGCGTCCTTCTCGTCCTTGTCCGCGTCCGATGCGCCGGTCTCGTCCTTCGCCGCCTTCGCGGTGTCCTTGACGTCCTGCGACAGCTCCGAGACCGAGACGCCGGCGTTCTTCGCCGCCTCGCGGATCGAGTCCGCGGCCGGGTCGGGCTTCGGCTTCGCGCTCGGGGTGGTGGCGGGCGCGGGCGTGGCCGCACCCTTGGCACCCTTGAGGGGCTTGCCGAGCTCGTCGAAGAAGTCCTTGACCGTGTCGCCCAGACCCAGCGGGTCCAGCGGGTTCGGGGTCTTGGTCGCCGACGGGGAGGCGCTCGCGGACGGCGAGGCGGCCGGAACCCCCGGCTTCGCCGGTTGCGAGGCGCCGCCGCCCTGCTTGGTCGCGGGCTTGGCCGCCGACGCGGAGGCCGAGGGGGCCGGGACCACCGGGACTCCCGCCGAGGGGGTCGCGCTGGGCGACGTACTCGGAGAGGGGCTCTTGGAGGTCGATGCCGACGGGGAGGGCGATTCCGTGGGCTCGTCGGACCGCGTGACGCACGGTCCGGGCGCGAACGGGATCTCCTTGTCGTCGGCCAGCGCCATCTTCGGCGCCATGCCCATCCCGACGAAGACCGCGGTCGGCATCGCCGCCAGCGCCATCGTCTTGCCGACGGGTATCTGGAGCTTGGTCAGCAGCGACTTCCTGGGCGCCGCGTGGCGCGGGCCCCTTCTCTCACGGGACTCTTCGCCCGGGGACTGGCCCCTTTGCGTTTCGTCACCCCGCACTGTTCCTCCCGCCATCGGCGTGGGCAGTCGTCTGGGAAGCGTGGTCCGTTTCCGCCTCACGGGGAGCGGGCAGGTCGACCTCGGGCTCGACGGGCCTGCCGGGCGCCCACGCCAGGGCGAGGCAGCCGCCGATCAGCGCGGCCAGGAAGCCCAGCATGAAGCCACCGATGTTGGACACCGGCAGGGACACCAGTCCGAGCAGGATCGTGGCGACACCGGCGAAGATCCTGATGCTCTGCTGGAACCAGAGGGCGAAGCCGAGCGTGACCAGCAGGACACCGATGATCAGTGAGCCCGCGCCGGCCGTCGTCGCCATGGCGATCGTGATGTTGCCCAACCGGACGTCCGCGTACGGGAAGTACGCGATCGGGATGCCACCGAGCAGCGTGAAGACTCCCGCCCAGAACGGCCGGGCACCGCGCCAGGCGCGGAACCGGTACCGCAGCGCCGTGAACCAGTGATCATCTGCCGGGGTTACGGGGGCCTCGGGGTACATGGACAACAGCTCCCTGAAAACGGTCGTACGGAGAACTACGTGGAGCGCCCGGACGGGCGGACGGGGCGGCGGATCCGCCACCGCGCCCACCCGGCCGGTTCAAGCGACCGGACGGACTACTTGGCGTCCTGGTAGCACGGCTGGTCACCGCTGAGCAGACGCAGCTTGAGGTCCGGCAGCGTGAAGGTGCCCGCCGTCGTCGCCCATGCCTTCTGCCGCACGTTGGTCAGCGTGGCCTTCTTCGCGCGCTGCGAGAAGAGACCACCGTCGGACACCGTGCCCGCCACCGGCTTGGTGGTGTGGCTCGGGTCGCCGACCGCGACACCGATGTCGAGCTGCTCGAACTTGGCGTCCGCGTCCAGCTCGGCGACATCGAGGTAGATGTTCTCCGCGACGGCGGGACGGCCCTTGTTGCCGGTCCGCAGCTGCAGGGTGATGTTGCCGAGGCCGGGCACCGGGGTGACCAGCGACTGGCACATGTTGGTGATCTCGGCGTGACTGAACCCGGAGATGGTGACCGGGTGGTACGCGTCCTTGTTGGCGTCGCCGAGGGTCTTGCCCTTGGCCACGCTGCCGTACTGGATCAGGTTGTCACCGACGAGCTCGTCGGCCGACACCTTGAAGTCCTGGCCCGAGACGCTGAAGGACGCCGCGAGGGCACCCTGCGCCAGACCCACGCCCACCGCGGCGGTGGCCGCGATGCTCGGCACCATGACGAGAGCGAAGCGCTTCCATCTGGTCCCACCACGAACCTGGGAATTCATGTTGTTCCTCCTCATCGGACGTACATCTCCGGTCCGGGCCCTGCCCGTCCTGGGATGGGAGAAGTGCTACGTCCTCGGGAAGGAGCGCAGGCGGCCGAGTCACGGCTGTGCCGCGTCAGGAACACCGGCGATCACCCCCGAGCGACAACCACTGGGCCACGCGTTCGCGCAACCTGATGAGGACAGGCACCACCGGGTGGTGGCGACCCCCCTGTCCCACGGCCGGTGCCACTGCCACCGGCCGGCTCGGTGGGGACCCATCCTCGCGGTTCCGGGTGACCGGCGCTGCGGGATGGACCGAGCGTGGCCGATCGTTGTCCATTACCGGCCGGGGCACAAGGGGGTTCGTTACTGGCGGGTAACGGCTGGATAACCCCCGTGCGACACGTCGCCGTCGAGCAGCAACACAGGGTGTCACCCATGGCCACGACAGATGGGCGCAAGAGCGAACCAACCGGACAGTTCACGGGGTTCGGCTTACTACGAGTAACAGCGGCCGCGATTGCCAAGTTTTGGCAAAGCGCGGCCGCTGTTTATCTCCGTGTCAATAAATCGTCGACGGTCCACCGACCCGCGAGCGAGCTGCGGGAGCGGCCCCGGGGCGGCCCTAGAAGAGCACCCGGGCCAGCGCCGTGCGCGCCGCCGGGACCCGCGGGTCGTCCGCGCCGATGACCTCGAACAGCTCCAGCAGCCGGACCCGCACCGCGTCCCGGTCGTCACCCGCCGTGACGCGCACCGCGTCCACCAGTCGCCCGAAGGCGTCCTGGACGTGACCACCGGCCATGTCCAGGTCGGCCGCGGCGATCTGCGCCGCCGGATCGGTCGGGTTGGCGGCCGCCGCGGCGCGCACTTCCTGCGGGTCCATGTGCTGCACCCGCGCGAGGAGTTCGGCCTGGGCCAGACCCAGCTTGGCCTCGCTGTTGGCCGGATCGTCGGCCAGTACGTTCTTGTACGCCTGGACGGCTCCGCCCAGGTCGCCCCCGTCCAACGCGACGACGGCCGCTTCGAGCAGCGCGTCGTACGGGCCCTGCGGCTCCTCGTCCGCACCGGCGGCGCCCGCGGCGCCCCCACCGGAGGGGTCGACCACGATGCCGGTGAGGCCGTAGCGCTCCTCGGCGACCTGGATGAGCTGGCCGAGGGTCTCGCGGATCTGCTGCTCGGGCACCGCGCCCTGGAACAGCGGCAGCGCCTGACCGGCGACGACCGCGAACACGGCGGGAATGCCCTGGACGCCGAACTGCTGCATCAGCATCTGGTTGGCGTCGACGTCAATCTTGGCCAGAACCAGTCGGCCGTTGGCTCCGGTGATCAGGCGTTCCAGCACCGGGCTGAGCTGCTTGCACGGCTCGCACCACTCGGCCCAGAAGTCGATGACGACCGGTACCTGGTGGGAGAGTTCGAGCACGTCGAGTTCGAAACCGGCCTCGTCGACATCGATGACGAGCGCCGACGGCGCCACGGCACCGGGGACGCCGGCGTCGGAGCCGCCGCCCTGCCGGGCCGCGGCCGCACGCGCCTGCTCCGCCTTCGCCTTGGCCTCGCCGGCCGCCTTCACCGCGGCGAGGTCGACGACGCCGCTCATGGACATGTTTCTGGGCTGCATGCGTACATCCTCCCCCGTGTGCGCGCGCCGACGAAAAGACCTCGTGAAAGACGTCGTAAAACTGCACTGCTCCACGGCCGGACCCCGTCCGAACTGCCGTGCACCTGAACCGCTGTGGCGCCGGGTCCCCACCTGGCGCCGTAGCTTCGCGTGGTTGTCGCTCTTACGCTACGAGCCGTAGCGTAACTCCCCGCGGCCCCTCGCGCCCCGTGATCTGAACCACACCGTCCGGGGTCGTCCCGGTTGCGCTACTGGCGGGTATGGTCACCGTCCATGCGCAACCCCGTCTCCGGTTCCGGCCGCACCGGCCGCCCCCGCAGCGCCGCCGCGGACGCCGCGATCCTCGCCGCCACACGGGACGCGCTGGTGGAACTCGGCTGGTCCAAGCTGACCATGGGCGACGTGTCGACCCGCGCCGGGGTCGCCAAGACCACGCTCTACCGGCGCTGGGCGGGCAAGAACGAGCTCGTCGTGGACGCCGTCGCCGAGCTCTTCGACTCCCTGGAGCTCCCCGACCGGGGCTCGCTCCAGGGCGACATCGAGTACGTCGTCCTGCGCTTCGCGGAGCTGCTGCGGCGCCCGGAGGCCCGTACGGCGCTCATGGCGGTGGTCTCCGAGTCCACCCACGACGAGGCGCTGCGCGACCGGATCCGGTCGGCCATCGTGGACCGGCAGAAACGTCTCGTCGTACTGGGCCGCGAACGCGCCCAGGCCCGCGGCGAGCTGCCCTACGAGGCCGACCCGCACGTCGCCGGGGACACCACGGACCTGATCTTCGACGTCATCGCGGGCACGGTCGTGCACCGCGCCCTGGTCAGCGCGGAGCCGGTGGACGAGGCCTGGGTCGCCACCTTCACCGCCCTGCTGATGCACGGACTGCTGGGCGCGGCCCGGGCCGGTACGGCCTGAGACGCGCCCAGCGGGCGGTGCGGGGAGCGGGAGGTCCCGGGGATCAGAAGCCGGGCGGCTCCGTGTAGGTGCCCCATTCGTCGCGGAGCACGTTGCAGATCTCGCCGAGCGTCGCCTCGGCCCGTACGGCGTCCAGCATGGCCGGGATCATGTTCGAGCCGTCGCGCGCGGCGGCCAGCATCGCGTCCAGGGCGGCCCGCACCTTCGCGTCGTCCCGGCGGGCCTTGCGCTCCGCCAGTTCGCGGACCTGGACCACCTCGACCTCGTGGCTGACCCGGAGGATCTCCAGGTCGCCGGTGACGGAGCCGTGGTGCACGTTGACGCCGACGACCCGCTTGTCGCCCTTCTCCAGCGAACGCTGGTACTGGAAGGCCGACTCGGCGATCTCGCCGGTGAACCAACCGTCCTCGATGCCGCGCAGGATGCCCGAGGTGATCGGCCCGATCGGGTGCTGCCCGTTCGGGTGGGCGCGCAGTCCGCGCTCCTTGATCTGGTCGAAGATCTTCTCGGCGTCCGCCTCGATCCGGTCGGTAAGCTGCTCGACGTACCAGGCACCGCCGAGCGGGTCGGCCACATTGGCCACCCCGGTCTCCTCCATCAGCACCTGCTGCGTGCGCAGCGCGATCTCGGCGGCCTGCTCGCTCGGCAGCGCGAGGGTCTCGTCGAGGGCGTTGGTGTGCAGGGAGTTGGTGCCGCCGAGGACCGCGGCGAGGGCCTCGACGGCCGTGCGGACGACGTTGTTGTACGGCTGCTGGGCGGTGAGGGAGACGCCGGCCGTCTGGGTGTGGAAGCGCAGCCACATCGACTTGTCGGACTGCGCCCCGTAGACCTCCTTCATCCAGCGCGCCCAGATCCGGCGGGCGGCGCGGAACTTGGCGATCTCCTCGAAGAAGTCGAGGTGCGCGTCGAAGAAGAAGGACAGGCCGGGGGCGAAGACGTCCACGTCCATGCCGCGCGAGAGACCGAGTTCGACGTAGCCGAAGCCGTCCGCGAGGGTGTACGCCAGCTCCTGGGCGGCCGTCGCCCCGGCCTCGCGGATGTGGTAACCGGAGACGGAGAGCGGCTTGTAGGCGGGGATGCCCCGGGCGCAGTACTCCATCAGGTCGCCGATGAGGCGCAGGTGCGGCTCGGGTTCGAAGAGCCACTCCTTCTGGGCGATGTACTCCTTGAAGATGTCGGTCTGCAGCGTGCCGTTGAGGACGGCGGGGTCGACGCCCTGGCGCTCGGCGGCGACGAGGTACATGCAGAAGGCGGGCACGGCGGGCCCGCTGATCGTCATCGAGGTGGTGACGTCGCCGAGCGGGATGTCCTTGAACAGGACCTCCATGTCGGCGGCGGAGTCGATGGCGACGCCGCAGTGCCCGACCTCGCCGAGGGCGCGCGGGTCGTCGGAGTCGCGGCCCATCAGGGTCGGCATGTCGAAGGCGACCGAGAGGCCGCCGCCGCCCGCCGCCAGGATCATCTTGTAGCGCTCGTTGGTCTGCTCGGCGTTGCCGAAGCCGGCGAACTGCCGGATGGTCCAGGTCCGCCCGCGGTAGCCGGTGGCGTGCAGGCCGCGGGTGTACGGGTACTCCCCCGGCCAGCCGATGCGCTCGAAGCCCTCGTAGGTGTCTCCGGGTCGGGGGCCGTACACCGGTTCGACCTCGTCGCCGGAGAGCGTGGTGAAGTCGGCCTCGCGGGTGCGGGCCCTGTCGTAACGGGCCTGCCAGCGAAGGCGGCCTTGCTCGATGGCGTCAGCGTCCATGCTTCGAATTTACTAGGACGTCCTAGTAAATGTCGATGGCCCACCCCGGGAAGTCGTCCCGGGGTGGAGGAAATCGAGTGCCGCTCCAGTGCGGAGCGGCCGGCCTCAGGCCTTGGCGGTCGCGGGCACGGGGGCGCCGCTCACCAGGGGCTCGACCTCGGCGCGCACCTTGCGCTCGACGAAGAACGCGGCGAGCGGGATCGTGCCGGAGACCATGACCCACAGCATCTTGCCGAAGGACCACTTGGCCTTGGAGCTGAGGTCGAAGGCGAAGACCAGGTAGATCATGAAGAGCACGCCGTGGGCCTGGGACACCACGAAGGTCAGGTCGGCGCCCTTGTCGAAGCCGTACTTGAAAATCATGCAGGTGCACAGCACCAGCAGCATGATGGCGGTGGCGAAGGCCATCACCCGGTAGCGGGTCAGCACGCTTTTCTTCATGGCCCTGAGCCTAGCCGTCCGTTTTGCGCGATCTTGACGGGGGCCCGGACCGGCTCCGGCGGCCTACTTCTCGTCGAAGTCGTCCGCGGCCACCCGCAGCGGCCGCAGCAGCGCGAAGATCTCGCCGCACTCCTCCGCGTCGTAGGCGCCCAGCCCGAACTCCATCGCCATCAGGTCCCGGGTCGCCGCCTCCACGACCTCGCGCCCCTTGTCCGTGATCGAGGCGAGCGTGCCGCGGCCGTCGTTCGGGTTGGGGCGCTTGGCGACCAGGCCGGAGCGGACCAGGCGGTCGACGGTGTTGGTCACCGAGGTCGGGTGCACCATCAGCCGCTCGCCGATCTTCGACATCGTCAGCTCGCCGGCCTTGGAGAAGGTCAGCAGGACGAGCGCCTCGTAGCGCGCGAAGGTGAGTCCGTACGGCTTCACCACCGCGTCGACCTCGCCGAGCAGGATCTGGTGCGCCCGCATGATCGAGGTGATCGCGGCCATCGAGGGCACCGGCCCCCAGCGCCGCTGCCAGAGTTCGTCGGCGCGGGCGATGGGGTCAAAGGGGAGACTGAGCGGCTTGGGCACGCACCCGACCCTACCCGCCGGTCATTTGAGGGCGGGGGCCGTCTCACACTTCGACCCGGACGGGGTGCTCGCCCGCAGTTCGGCCAGCAGGAACAGCACGCAGCCGGTGCCGAGCACCCCGGACCCCACCACTACCGCGTGCACGGGCCAGAACTCCGCCGCGAGCCCCGCCAGCGCCATGCCCACGCCCTGGAGGGTCATCAACCCGGTGCTCAGCAGGGTCATGGCCCGCCCGCGCAGCGCGTCGGGGACCGCGTCCACGTACCACTGGTCGAGGCCGAGGGTGTAGGCGTGCGCCAGGCCGGCGGCCAGCAGGAGGGCCGCCAGCGGCCACACCCCCGGGCGGACGGCGTACCCGAGCAGCGGGAGCAGGCCCACGGTCGCCAGCGGGGCCACGATCCGGGAGCGGGCGGCGGCCCCGAGCGCGGAGCCCGCCCAGAGTTCGCCGGTGATGGTGCCGACGGGCATCGCGCACATCAGCAGGCCGAGCGCGACCGTACCGGCGCCGAGCTCCTCGGCGTACGGCGCCATCAGCGCCTCCGGTACGACGAGGAAGAGCGGCGGCAGCCAGAACATCAGGGTGACCGCGCGGAGCCGGCGGTCCCCGAAGACGGCCCCGACCGCGGCGAAGGGCGAGGTCCGACCGGCGCCGGTGGCCCGGGCCGGACGGGCGCGGGTCCCGAACCGCAGCAGCAGGGCGGAGCAGACGAAGGTCGCGGCGGTGATCGCGATCGCCCCGCGCGGCGGGACCGCGGTGAGCAGGATCCCGCCGATGCCGAAGCCGACGAGCTGGGCGCTCTGGGCCACCATCCGCAGCAGCGAGCGGCCGAGGACGAAGGCGTCGCCGTCGCCGAGGATGTCGGCGAGCGAGGCGCTGCGGGTGCCCTGGAAGAGCGGCGCGACGAAGGCCATGGCGCAGCGCAGGACGAAGAGCAGGGCGACGGGGGTCCCCGGCGCCACCATCGCGGCGGCGCACAGCGCGCAGATCAGGTCGCAGGTGACGAGCACCCGGCGGGCGGGAAGGCGGTCGGCGATCCCGGCGAGGAGCGTGCCGCCGAGGGCGTAGGGGAGGAAGCCGAGGGCGAAGGTGAGGGCGCTCAGGAGCGGGGAGCCGGTCGCCCGGAAGACCAGGACGGTGAGCGAGATCTCCGCGACGACGAGGCCGAGGACGGACATGAGGTGGGCGGCGAAGACGGAGCGGAACTCGCGGACGCGGAAGGCCGCGCCGTAGCCGGGAGGTGCGGATGCCATGCTCCGCAGCCTGCCGCCGCCGTACGGCCCGCCCCAGTGATTCGGGCCGAGCCGAATCTCCCGCGGGTGCCCGGCCCCCACCGGCGGCCGGGGTCCCCTGTACGGCCCAACGGGGCGGGCCGGGAACGAGAATCGCCCGCTCGGCCGCATCCCGTTCGACACGCCCAGGATTGTCCCTTTTCGTAGGCGTATCGATTCTGGATCGAGCACTGGAGGGACCGTGCGGCCGCAAGGCTTCGACTACGAGACCCACAGCCGTCTCGCCGGTCCGCTCACGGAGCCGGAACCGGGTCCGACCGGTGTCTACCGGGTCCAGTACCGCTCCCTCCTGTCGCGCGAGCCGCATCGAATACGCGCCGTCGCGCTCATGACCCTGGCGCCGGTGCTCTCCGCCGTGCTCTTCCTCTACCTCGTCTGGCCGAGCCACTGGACGGTCCGCGAGGGCGCCGCCCGCTGGCTGGTCCACTGCGACACCGCGATGCTCGTGGCCATCGCGCTGATCATGCTCTTCATGCTGGTCAACGTGGTGTCCATCGCCCACGCCACCATGGTGGCCCGCGATCCGGTCCCGGTCCCCGCCGAGCCCGGCACCCGGGTCGCGTTCCTGACGACGTACGTGCCCGGCAAGGAACCGCTCGCCATGGTGCGGACCACCCTCCGGGGCGCCGTGGGCATCCGCCACCACGGACCGCTCGACGTCTGGCTGCTCGACGAGGGCGACGACCCGGCCGCCCGGGAGCTGTGCGCGGAGCTCGGCGTCCGGCACTTCACCCGCAAGGGCATACCCGAGTGGAACACCCGCAAGGGCGCCCACCGCGCGAAGACCAAGCACGGCAACTACAACTCCTGGCTGGCCGGGCACGGGGAGGACTACGACTTCTTCGCCTCGGTCGACACCGACCACGTGCCGACCCCCGACTTCCTGGAGCGGATGCTCGGCTACTTCCGCGACCCGGACACCGCCTTCGTCGTCGGTCCGCAGGTCTACGGGAACTACACCGCCTCCGTCACCAAGGCCGCCGAGTCCCAGCAGTACCTCTTCCACGCGCTGATCCAGCGCGCGGGCAACCGCTACGGCGCCCCGATGTTCGTCGGCACCAACAACGCCGTGCGGATCAGCGCACTGCGCCAGGTCGGCGGGCTGTACGACTCGATCACCGAGGACATGGCCACCGGTTTCGAGCTGCACCTGCGCCGCAACCCCGCCACCGGCCGGTTCTGGCGCTCCGTCTACACCCCGGACGTGCTCGCCGTCGGCGAGGGCCCGGCCTCCTGGACCGACTTCTTCACCCAGCAGCTGCGCTGGTCGCGCGGGACCTACGAGACCCTCTTCCGGCAGTACTGGAAGAGTTTCTTCCGGATGCCGCCCGGCCGCTGGCTCAACTACACGCTGATGCTCGTGTACTACCCGATGACCGCGGTGAACTGGCTCCTCGGCATCCTCAGCTGCGTGCTGTTCCTCTGGCTCGGCGCCTCCGGCACCCAGGTCTCCTCCGAGGTCTGGCTGATGCTGTACACCGACGCGGCCGCCCTCCAGGTGGGCCTCTACCTGTGGAACCGCCGCCACAACGTCTCGCCCCACGAGCCCGAGGGGTCCGGCGGACTGGCCGGCATGGCGATGTCCGCGATCTGCGCCCCCGTGTACCTGAAGTCGCTCGGCTCCGCGGTGCTGCGCACCCGGGGCTCCTTCGTCGTCACCCCCAAGGGCGGCGGCACCAGCCCGGACCGGCTGGCGACCTTCCGGATCCACCTCTTCTGGGCCCTCGTACTGATCGCCTCCCTGGCCGCCTCGGTGCGCTACGACCACACCCACGTGGCCATGCGCGTCTGGGCGGTCCTCGCGCTCTGCATCGCCTTGGCCCCCCTCGCCGTCTGGACCGCGACCCGCCTGCGCGCGCGCCGCGCCGGCGGCCGGTCCGGGACCCGGCGCGGCCGGGGCGCCGCGGGCGGCGGCCACGAGCCCGGGGAGGAACCGGAACCGGCCCTCGCGACATCAGGAGGGAAGTGACCCATGGCCTACCGGCCCTCGAAGCGGTTCAAGAAGACGGCCCTGGGCGCGAGCGCGGCCCTCGTGCTGGTGGCGCTCAACGCCCCGGCCACGCTCTCCTTCGCCGGGGACAAGTACCACGCGTACAAGATCGGGCAGTCCAGCTACAAGATCCAGTACGGCTCGTGGAACCTGATCGACCTCCCCGACCGGTACAAGGTCAACGCCATGCACGCGGCCCTGCTCCACACCGGCAAGGTGCTGCTGATCGCGGGCTCCGGCAACAACCAGCGCAACTTCGACAAGGGCACCTTCGACACCATCCTGTGGGACCCCTCGAACGACACCTTCAAGAAGATCCCGACCCCCGAGGACTTCTTCTGCTCCGGGCACGCCCAGCTGCCCGACGGGCGGCTGCTGGTGGCGGGCGGCACCGCCCGCTACGAGGTGCTCGACGGCAAGGTGACCCGGGCCGGCGGCGGCATGCGGGTCAAGAACGAGAGCCCCGACAAGGCCGTCACCCTGAAGAAGGGGACGCTCTTCCGCTCGCCGACCGGGGTCGAGTACGTCTCCCGCTTCGACGTCACCGTGCCCAGGGCCACGCGCGAGTTCGAGATCACCTACGGGCGGGGCGGCCAGATGCAGCCCTGGCGCACCAAGGTGACCGCCGCCGAGGCGCGGGTCTTCGTCGAGGCCGTGCGGGAGGGCCGCCAGGGGCTGACCACCGAGGCGGCGCAGTACGAGGTCCTCGGGCTGCGGGGCAAGGACGCCGACAACGTCTACGGTCTGGCCGAGCGGCTGAGCACCGTCAAGCAGGACTTCCAGGGCATCAAGTCGGCGTACGAGTTCGATCCGCTGGCGGAGAAGTACGTGCCCGTCGACCCCATGAAGGACGCCCGCTGGTACCCGACGCTCGTCGGCCTCCAGGACGGCCGGGTGCTCGCCGTCTCCGGCCTCAACGACGTCGGCGACGTGGTCCCGGGCGACAACGAGATCTACGACCCGCAGACCAAGAAGTGGACCAAGGGGCCCTTCCACTACTTCCCCACCTACCCCGCCCTCTTCCTCACCCAGGGCGGCAACCTGCTCTACACCGGCTCCAACGCGGGCTACGGGCCCAAGGACAAGGGCCGCGCGCCGGGCGTGTGGAACCCGGCGACGAACGAGTTCAAGAAGGTCGGCGGGCTCACCGACACCGACCAGTTGGAGACCTCCTCCTCCGTCCTGCTGCCGCCCGCCCAGGACCAGAAGGTGATGGTGCTCGGCGGCGGCGGGGTCGGCGAGTCCAAGCTCTCCACCCGCCGCACCGCCGTGATCGACCTCAAGGCGGACGCCCCCGTCTTCCGCACCACCGCCCCGCTGCCGCAGGGCACCCGGTACCTGAGCAGCGTGCTGCTCCCCGACGACTCGGTCTTCACCACCGGGGGCTCCACCGACTACCGCGGCCGGGGCGCCTCCGACATCCACAAGGCGCAGTTCTACTACCCGCGCAGCGACTCCTTCGTGGCCGCGGCCGACCCCACGGTGGGCCGCGACTACCACTCCGAGGCGCTCCTGCTGCCCGACGGACGGGTGGCCACCTTCGGCTCCGACCCGCTCTTCGCGGACAAGGACAACACCAAGCTGGGCAAGTTCGAGCACCGGCTGGAGGTGTACACCCCGCCCTACCTCTACCGGGACCCGGCGCGGCGGCCCGTCCTCGGCGCGGGGCCCGACGCGGTGGAACCGGGCGGCCGGGTCGGCTTCCCGAGCCCGCACCCGGAGCGGATCGAGCGGGCCCGGCTGATGCGGCCCAGCGCGGTCACGCACTCCACGGACGTCGAGCAGCGCTCCGTCGAGCTGGGGCTGACCCGGACGAAGGACGGCGTCACGCTGGAGGTTCCGGGCGACCCCACGCTCGTACCGCCCGGCTGGTACATGCTCTTCGTCGCCGATGCGGACGGGACGCCGTCGGCGGCCCGGTGGATCCGGGTCAAGGCGCCGCAGAAGGCGCCGCCGTCCTCGGACGTGGGGTGGATGCCGCCCGAGTGAGCGCCCGGCCGCGGCCCCTCGGCACCGCCCCCGCGGGTCAGTCCCTGGCGCGCCGGGCGAGGCCCAGCGCGTAGTCCGGCCACCAGCGCCCGGCGGCCGGGCCGCCCCGGCAGGGGCCGTCCGACTCCCCCGGTCGCTTGATCCACAGGTACGCGTCGACCAGGGGATCGCCGGTCCGGTCGGTGGGCCGCACGCCCAGCGCCCGGCCCGGCGGATTGCACCAGGCCTGCTGCCGGCCGCCGGGCAGCGGGCCCTCGCCGTTGCGACTGGTGTCGATGACGAAGTGCTTGCCGTTGGTGCCCTTGGAGAGGACCGCGCCGTACGCCCGCCCGGCCGCGTCCGGCTGGAAGTTGGACACGTTGAGCGAGAAGCCGTCGGCGCGGTCGATGCCCGCCTTGAAGAGCGGTCCGACCAGCTTCATGGGGTCCGGGATCCACGCCGGGTTGCCCGCGTCCAGGTAGACCTTGGTGTTCTGGTTCCGCTTCAACCGGTCGACGGCCTCGGACAGCAGCCGGGAGCGCTCCTCGTGGTGGTCGACCTGGGTGCAGCCGTCCACCATGTGCGGGACGGCGTCCGGCTCCAGGACGACGATCGCCTTCGCGTCGCCGATGTTGTCGGCGAAGGCGCCGATCCAGCTGCGGTAGGCGGTGGCGTCCGGGGCCCCGCCCGCCGAGTGCTGGCCGCAGTCGCGGTAGGGGATGTTGTAGGCGGCGAGCACCACCGTCCGCCCCGCCGCGCGGGCCCCTTCCACGGCCCGGCGGATCTCCGGCCCCGGATCGTCGCCCGGCCCCCACAGGGCCATCGGCTGGTCCGCGATCCGGCGCAGCACCTGGGCGTCGCTGTTGCGGCCCTGCGCCTCCCAGGTCGCGACCTGCCGGGCCGCGTCGCTCTGCGGGTCCACCCAGTACGGCGACCCGGTGGCCGCCGGGTCGGCGGGCGCGGCCGCCTGCGTCCGCGCGGCGGGCGCGGCGCCCTGCCCGGACGGGCTACAGGCGGCGGTGACCGACAGCGACAGGAGGGTCAGGCTGGTCACGATGGTGATGCGGCGGCGGCCTGGCATCCGGCTTCCTCGGGACGGCGGGACGGGCTGCGGACCGGGACATCGTGACATGACGGACAGTAGCCGCGCGGTCGCGACACCGCGGGCGGCGCCGCTCACGACTCGGCCGGGGGCACCCCCGTGGCCAGCGCGATCCCGAGCGGGGTGCGCTCGTAGAACACCTGGTGGCGCTGGCGGCGCGGCTCCAGGAGGCCCGCGCCGCGCAGGGCCTGGAGGTGCGCCGAGACGGAGGAGGGCGCGAGGCCGAGGCGGTGGGCCAGCGCCGTCGTCGAGGCCGGTTCGCGCAGCGCGCACAGGACGTCGGCCCGCGCGCGGCCCAGCAGTCGGGCGAGGGCCGCCGGGGTCTCCTCGGCGGCCTGCGACCACAGCGCGCCGATCCCGCGGGCCGGATAGACGACGGTGGGCTGCCAGGGCGGGTCGTAGACGCCGATCACCTTCGGCCAGACGAAGGCGCTCGGCATCAGGAGCAGGCCCTGGCCGTCGAGCGTGCAATCGTGCCGGGTGCGGCGCTCGATCGTCAGCGTCCCGTCGGCCCAGCGGAGGTCGGGGTGGAGCCCCTCGAAGAGCCCGGCCAGCCCGGAGGCGGCGAAGCGGCGCGAGTGGAAGAGGACGTCGGCCTCCAGAATGGCCCGCAGCCGGGGCCAGTGCGGGGCGACCAGCGCGCGCCAGGCCCGCTCGATGAGGTCGGCCAGGTCCCGCACGGCCCGCTCGGGATCGGCGAGCAGCGCCCGGCCGGTCCCGCTCTCCAGGGCGCCGGGGGTACAGGAGAGGGAGAGCCGGATCTCCGCGTGCGCGGCGCCCGGATCCACGGCGCGCACCCGGGCCAGCTCCTCCTCGAAGGTGACGTCGGGGCCGAGCGGGGGCGGGCACAGGAAGTCGGGATTGTGCCCGCGGTGCGGCATGAGCAGCCACAGGGGCCGCAGGTCGAGCCCGGCGGCGGCGCCGCGGATGCCGTCCAGCCAGGGCAGGTGGTACCCGTGCCGCTCGGGCAGCTTCAAGGTCCGCACCGCCTCGACCGTCTCCCAACAGGGCGAGACGGCGAACCGGCACCGCAGGAGATCGGCCGGCCCGAACCGGTAGTGCAACGCCATGCCGTTCCTCTCGTCCCGCGGGACGCGCTACCCCAGGTAGGGCGCGGGGCGTCGATCGCGGAAGTGCTCCAGGCGCAGCCTCTGAGTGTGGTGCATGGCGAGCGAGGCGAGCGCGTCCGGCTCGACGAACCTCAGCTCCACGCTCTCGTCGGAGATGGCGAGCGCGCCACCGACGACGCGCGCGGTGAAGCAGACGTTGAACTGCCGCCGCACCTCCCCGTCGTCGTACGCGATGACGTGGCGGGGGTCGGTGTAGGTGCCGACGAGTCCGGTGATCGTCCCTCCCTCGGCAGCCCCACCCCGACGGCGCGATTGGCTCGGCGTCATACGCGTCATACACTCGAGTGGTGGCCAAGAGCAGGATCACCATCAGCCTCGACGAAGACCAGGCCGACCGCATCAGGCGGCACGCCGAGCGGGCCGGTCTGGACGTCTCCGCCTACCTCGTGCACGCGGCGACGCGGCAGATGGCCGAGACCGAGGCCATAGAGGATCAGTTCGCGGGCGTGGACGCGACCATCGCGGCGGCCGAGGCAGAGGCCGCGGGGATCCTTCCGGAGGCCGCCGCCCCTCTCGACGAGCTGACCGAGCACGAGCGGCGCGAGGTCGCCGCCGCCCTCGATCTCGTCTACGGGCCCGATCGACCCGGTGCCCGCTCCGGTGAAGCCGCGTGAGCGTACGGGTCCCCGTCTACGACACCGGCATGCTGATCGCCCTGGCCGACCGCAAGGCCAAGGCCGCCCACCTGCACGAAGCCCTCAGGGCCACCCCGCACCGGGCGCTGGTCCTCGGCCCGGTGCTGGCCCAGGCGTGGCGCCCGAATCCGGCGCTCGTGCACGCGCTGGGCACCACCCTCAAGGACTGCACGGTGCCGCAGGCCCGTACCTCGGCCCCGCCGATGCGCGAGACCAGGGCGGGCCGGCCCGAGTGCATCGCCTGTGCGACGGGCTTCGACCTGGCCGACTGGCGCCGGATCGGCACCGTCCTGGGCCGGGCCCGGCTCCCGCCGAAGAAGCGGCCCGACGCGGTGGACGCCTGCGTGGCCCTGGCCGCCGCGAAGCACGGCAGCGCGGTGATCTTCACCAGCGACCCGGAGGACATGGCCGCGTACCTGGCCGTGCTCGATCCCCCGGACGTGCACGTCCACGCCGTGTGAGGGCGTTGCGGGGGTACGGGCGGGAGGTGCGGGTGTCACCCCTCGGCGAGGTGGCGTTCGACCGTTTCGATCTTCGAGGTCATGCCGTCGCTGACGCCGGGGCGGATGTCGGCCTTGAGGATGAAGGAGACGCGGGGCGCGCGCGCCTCCACGGCGGCCACCGCGCGCTTCACCACGTCCATCACCTCGTCCCACTCGCCCTCCACCGTGGTGAACATGGCGTCGGTGCGGTTGGGGAGGCCGGACTCGCGCACGACGCGGACCGCGTCGGCGACGTACTCGCCGACCTCTTCGCCGACCCCCAGCGGGGTCACGGAGAACGCGATGATCATGCGCGGGCCGCCTCGCGGGCCCGTGCGGCCAGCACGCTGTCGGCCTCGTCGCGCTTGAGGATCCGGTCGCCGAAGAGGCCGCCGAAGGGCAGCAGGGCGAACAGGAAGAACAGGGCGACCTTCTTGAGCGGCCACTTCGCCTTGAGCCACACGTCGAGCAGGAAGACCGCGTAGATCACGAACAGGATGCCGTGCAGGACGCCCAGCGGCATCATCAGGTAGTCGATGTCCGAGATCCGGCTGAGCAGCGAGCCGAAGATCAGCAGCGCCGGGAACGACAGCGCCTCCGGTACGGAGATGAGGCGCAGCCGGTGCAGGGCGGAGGCGGTCTTGATGTCCACGGGGAACCTTCGGGGTGGAGGCCGGGGGTCGCCTCCAGTGTCTCAGCAGCCTCCGATGATCTTCCGGCGGGTCCGGCTATGACGGATATCGGCCAGCGGGCTCTGTTCGCACCGCCCCGCTGCCGATAACGTCTTCCCGTGGCTCAGTTCCGACTCCAAGGCAGCAAGGTGCTCGCCGTCGACCTGACCGGAGATGCCGTCAAAGCGAAGAACGGCTCCATGGTCGCGTACGACGGTCAGATGGCCTTCAAGAAGATGACCGGCGGTGGCGAAGGCCTCCGCGGAATGGTCACGCGCCGGCTCACCGGTGAGCAGATGACCGTGATGGAGGTGCAGGGGCACGGCACCTGCTTCTTCGCCGACCGCGCGAGCGAGATCAATCTGGTCGATCTCCGGGGCGAGAAGCTCTACGTCGAGTCCAGCAACCTCCTGTGCACCGACGCCGGCCTGCGCACCGGCACCACCTTCACCGGCCTGCGCGGCGGGGCGACGGGCAACGGCCTGTTCACCACGACCGTCGAGGGTTCGGGGCAGGCGGCGATCATGTCCGACGGTCCGGCCGTGGTGCTGCGGGTCAGCGGTCAGTACCCGCTCTCCGTGGACCCGGGCGCGTACATCGCGCACACCGGCAACCTCCAACAGCACTTCCAGTCCGGGGTGAACTTCCGCACCCTGATGGGCGAGGGCTCGGGCGAGTCCTTCCAGATCCGCTTCGAGGGCGAGGGCCTGGTCTACGTGCAGCCCAGCGAGCGCAACACCATCGGGGGCGACCTCTGATGCCGTTCCGCGAGATCAACTCGAAGATGATCGAGGCCCAGGTCGTGCCCGGGCAGAAGCTCTACAGCCAGCGCGGGGCGATGCTCGCCTACCGCGGCGAGGTCTCCTTCACCCCGAACCTCACGGGCGGCCAGGGCGGCGTCATGGGCATGATCGGGCGCCGGGTGGCGAACGAACAGACCCCGCTGATGACGGTCGAGGGCAGCGGCACGGTGATGTTCGGCCACGGCGGCCACCACGTCCAGGTCATCAACCTCACCGGCGAGACCCTCTACGTCGAGGCCGACCGCCTGCTCGCCTTCGACGGCACCCTCCAGCAGGGCACGATGTTCATGGGCTCGCAGGGCGGGGTCATGGGCATGGTGCGCGGCCAGGTCACCGGCCAGGGCCTGTTCACCACGACCCTCAAGGGGCACGGCGCGGTCGCCGTGATGGCGCACGGCGGGGTCATCGAACTGCCGATCACCCCGCAGCGCCCGATCCACGTGGACCCGCAGGCCTACGTCGCCCACCACGGCGAGGTGCGCAACAAGCTCTCCACCGCGCTCGGGTGGCGTGACATGGTGGGGCGCGGTTCGGGCGAGGCGTTCCAGCTGGAGCTGTCCGGCCAGGGCGCGGTGTACGTACAGGCCTCGGAGGACAAGCTGTGAACTACGGACCGGTGCCGGGCGGCCCCGGCGGGCCGACGGTCTTCGACCCGCACACGTTGCCGTCCGACGACAACGTCAACTCGTACACCTTCTGCGTGGAACTCAAAGGGAGTCAGTGGTTCCTGCAGAAGGGCAAGATGATCGCCTATTACGGGCGCATCGAGTTCAACGGGATCGGCCACGGCCGCTTCGACCGGCTGCTGCGCACGAGCTTCCACTCGCCGCTGCACGCGAGCGACTGGGTGGTGGCCGAGGGGCAGGGCAAGATGCTCCTCGCCGACCGGGCCTTCGACGTGAACTCGTACGACCTGGAGGACGGGAACCTGACGATCCGGTCGGGGAACCTGCTCGCCTACCAGCCCACCCTGGCCCTGAAGCAGTCGATCGTCCCCGGCTTCCTGACCTTGATCGGAACCGGAAAGTTCGTGGCCGCGTCCAACGGACCGGTGGTGTTCATGGAACCGCCGCTGCGGGTGGATCCGCAGGCACTGGTGGGCTGGGCGGACTGCCCCTCGCCGTGTCACCACTACGACCACGGGTACATGTCCGGCGTACTGGGCGGGCTGCGCTCGCTCACCGGCATCGGCGGCACCTCGGGCGAGGAGCACCAGTTCGAGTTCGTGGGGGCGGGCACGGTGCTGCTCCAGTCCACCGAACTGCTGATGGCGGAGCAGGCGGTCGGGGCCGTGGGAGCGGGCGCCGGCGAGCCGGGCGTGCCGGGGGCCGGGGTCGGGGCGCAGGGGCCGCTGTCCCAGCTGGGCGTGCCGCGGATGCCGGGGCAGCTCGGGGACCTCCAGCGGCGCTTCGGCCTGTGATGCCGGTTTGACATGCAATTTTGTACGTAATTCAACTTCTTAGGTAGAGTTCATTCATGGAGACCATGGAGACCGACACGGCCACTCGTTGGCTCACCGACGCCGAGCAGTGCGTATGGCGCACGCACCTGGACGTCAGCAGGCTGCTGATGCACCAGCTGGAAAAGGATCTCCAGCCCTTCGGGCTCACCAACAACGACTACGAGATCCTGGTCAACCTCTCCGAATCCGAGGGTCTGCGGATGCGGATGAGCGACCTCGCCACCTCGACCCTCCAGTCCAAGAGCCGCCTCTCGCACCAGATCACGCGCATGGAGGCGGCGGGGCTGGTGATCCGGGTCAACTGCGAGTCCGACCGGCGCGGCCTGTACGCCGTGCTGACCGAGGCCGGCATGGAGCTCATGCGCAAGGTCGCCCCGCACCACGTGGCGTCGGTGCGCAAGCACTTCATCGACCTGCTGACCCCGGAGGGCCTGGCGGACCTGCGGGCCTCGCTGGGACCGGTCGCCGACCACCTGCGGGACCAGCGCGGCAAGGCCTGACGCGCGCGCGGCCGGCCCGCCCGCGGGCCCGCCGCGCCGATCCTCCCGGCACCCCCCAGCATGGTGAGGGGGTCGTTTCTGGCAGGGAGGTCACTCATGAAGCGCAACGTGTTCGTCTCGTCCGCCGCGGCCGTCGTCCTGGTCGCCGGCGGCCCGGTCGCAGCAGCCGCCGCATCGACGGCGGGCGACGCGGCGCGGGCCCCGACGGCGGTGACCGCCGTACCGGCCGACGTATCGGCCGAGACGGCGGCGGGCGCGGCGCTGAAGAAGTTCCCCGGCGTCGTCGAGTCGCTGGACCTGGACGGCTCCGTCTGGCACGTCGACGTGATCGGCAAGGGCGGCAAGCACGCGGAGCTGGAGGTCGACGCGAGCAGCGGGGCCGTCACCCAGCGCAACAGCGACGACAACGACGACGACAACGGCAACGAGTACGCGCCCCTGATCGCCGCCAAGGTCACCGCCGTCCAGGCCCTCAAGGCCGCCGTCGCCGCCCACCCCGGCCAGGTCCGGTCGGTCAGCTGGGACGACGACGACAATGACAACGGAAAGACGTCCCGCTACTGGAACGTCGAGGTCAAGACCTCGGGCGGGCAGACGCGGAACGTCCACGTCGACCCCGCCTCGGGCAAGGCCACCCTGTCGCACGACTCCGACGACAACGATTCCGACAGCAGCAACGACAGCAACAGCGACGGTGGCGGCAACTGACGCACGGGCCGCCGACACGAGAGCCGCGCCCCCGGCTTCCGGGGGCGCGGCTCTCCGCACGCGGGTCGGGCGGTCAGGTCAGGCGTTGGGACGCTTGCCGTGATTCGCCTTCTTCTTCCTGCGGGCTCGCTTCTTGTTGCCGCGCTTCGCCATGACGCACTCCCTGGGTCGGGGCATTCCGGGCGTTCGCCAGTTTAGGCGGGCCCGGCGGAGCGCGCATCAGAACGCCGGATCAGGCCTCCGTGAGCGTCGCCAGCAGGGTGTCGGAGGCGGCGTACGGGTCCAACTCGCCCGCCGCCACCCGGGCGGCCAGCGCGTCGAGGCGGGCGTCCCCGTGCAGGTCGGCCAGCCGGGCCCGCAGCTCGGTGATCGCGATCGTCTCGACCTCGCGCGCCGCACGCGCCCGGCGGCGCTCCTCCAGCACCCCGCGCTCGTCCATCCACGCCCGGTGCTTCTCCAGGGCCTCCACAACCTCGTCGATGCCCTCCCCGCGGGCCGCCACCGTCTTGATGATGGGCGGCCGCCAGCCGCCCGGCCCCCGGGACTCCCCCAGGCCCAGCATGTGGTTCAGCTCGCGGGCGGTGGCGTCGGCCCCGTCCCGGTCCGCCTTGTTCACCACGTACACGTCGCCGATCTCCAGGATGCCGGCCTTGGCGGCCTGGATCCCGTCGCCCATGCCCGGGGCCAGCAGGACGACGGAGGTGTCCGCCTGCGAGGCGATCTCCACCTCCGACTGCCCCACGCCCACGGTCTCCACGAGGACCACGTCGCAGCCCGCCGCGTCCAGCACCCGGATCGCCTGCGGGGCGGACCAGGCGAGGCCGCCCAGGTGCCCGCGGGTGGCCATCGA
The DNA here is from genome assembly GCF_042730635.1 of Streptomyces sp. NPDC059917. Classification (NCBI taxonomy): domain Bacteria; kingdom Bacillati; phylum Actinomycetota; class Actinomycetes; order Kitasatosporales; family Streptomycetaceae; genus Streptomyces; species Streptomyces sp. NPDC059917. Next base: position 96,624 of record NZ_JBHWLC010000009.1, on the reverse strand, counting down.
GCGGATGTAGACCCCGGGGTCCGAGGCGTGGTCCGACATCCGCACCCGGTCGCCGAGGAGCGCCCCGCCGGAGAACGGCGAGGAGGGGTCCACGGCGAGCACCCCGACGCGCTTGCCCGCGCGCCGGTACGCCGACACGAGCGCCGAGGTCGACGTGGACTTGCCCACGCCGGGCGAGCCCGTGAGGCCCACCACGTACGCCCCGCCGGTCAGCGGGGCCAGGGCCGCCATCACCTCGCGCAGCTGCGGGGACGCCCCCTCGACCAACGAGATCAGCCGGGCCACGGCCCGTGGCCTGCCCTCCCGGGCCTGGGCCACGAGCGAGGGAACGTCCACCGTCGTCATGCGATCAGCCCTTACGCCTTCGAGTCGGAACCGGGAGCCGGCACGCGCACGATCAGCGCGTCGCCCTGACCGCCGCCGCCGCACAGGGCGGCCGCGCCGACCCCGCCGCCGCGCCGCTGCAGCTCCAGCGCCAGGTGGAGCACCACGCGGGCGCCGGACATGCCGATCGGGTGGCCCAGGGCGATCGCACCGCCGTTGACGTTCACCCTTTCCGGGTCGACGCCGAGGTCCTTCATTGACTGGACCGCGACGGCCGCGAAAGCCTCGTTGATCTCGATCAGGTCCAGGTCCGCGACCTCCAGCCCGTCCTTCTTCAGGGCGTGCAGGATCGCGTTCGAGGGCTGCGACTGGAGCGAGTTGTCCGGACCCGCCACATTGCCGTGGGCGCCGATCTCGGCGATCCACTCCAGGCCCAGCTCCTCGGCCTTGGCCTTGCTCATCACGACCACGGCGGCCGCGCCGTCGCTGATCTGGGACGAGGTACCGGCGGTGATCGTGCCGTCCTTCGCGAAGGCGGGACGCAGCCGGCCCAGGGACTCGACCGTGGTCTCGGCGCGGATGCCCTCGTCCTCGGCGAAGACGACCGGGTCGCCCTTGCGCTGCGGGATCTCCACCGGGGTGATCTCGGCGGCGAAGACGCCGTTCTTCTGCGCGGCGGCGGCGCGCTGGTGGGAGGTGGCCGCGAAGGCGTCCTGCGGGGCGCGCTCGATGCCCAGACGGGTGTTGTGCTTCTCCGTGGACTCGCCCATGGCGATGTTCTCGAAGGCGTCGGTGAGGCCGTCGTAGGCCATCGCGTCGAGCATCTCGATGGCGCCGTACTTGTAGCCCTCGCGCGACTTGGGCAGCAGGTGCGGGGCGTTGGTCATCGACTCCTGGCCGCCCGCGACCACGATGTCGAACTCTCCGGCGCGGATGAGCTGGTCCGCGAGCGCGATGGCGTCCAGACCTGACAGACACACCTTGTTGATGGTGAGCGCGGGAACGTTCATGGGGATGCCGCCCTTGACCGCCGCCTGGCGCGCGGGGATCTGGCCGGCGCCCGCCTGGAGCACCTGACCCATGATCACGTACTGCACCTGGTCACCGGTGATCCCGGCCCGGTCCAGCGCGGACTTGATGGCGAAACCGCCGAGATCGGCACCCGAGAAGGACTTCAGCGAGCCGAGCAGTCGCCCCATGGGCGTGCGGGCCCCGGCGACGATCACTGAAGTGGTGTTGTTCGTTCCGGACATGAGGCACAGCCCCTTGGATGAGAGGAGTGAACGAGGGTTTACCCGAATGTACTGAGCGGTACCCGCGCCGTCACCGGGGTGTAGGTGTGATCGCTGGCACGTTGCGTGACCGCCCTCCTCCAGAGTGCACTGGTCCCATGCTGACAAGAATCGACCACATCGGGATCGCCTGCTTCGACCTGGACAAGACCGTCGAGTTCTACCGTGCCACGTACGGCTTCGAGGTGTTCCACTCCGAGGTCAACGAGGAGCAGGGCGTCCGCGAGGCCATGCTGAAGATCAACGGGACCTCCGACGGCGGCGCCTCCTACATCCAGCTCCTGGAACCCACCCGCGAGGACTCCGCGGTCGGCAAGTGGCTGGCCAAGAACGGCGAGGGGGTGCACCACATCGCCTTCGGCACCGAGGACGTCGACGGCGACTCCGAGGCCATCCGCGGCAAGGGCGTCCGCGTCCTGTACGACGAGCCGCGCAGGGGCTCGATGGACTCCCGGATCACCTTCCTGCACCCCAAGGACTGCCACGGCGTCCTCACGGAACTGGTCACCGCCAACCCTGAGCACTGACCGCCCGATTCCCCGGCCGGTAGAGTGAGGGTGGCTCGGCCGGGGTTCGGTGCGCAGAGGGGTCGGGGCCTGTGGGTCCCGGCCCGCCATCTGACACCATTCCCCCGGGGGCGTCGTTCAGCGGGCGGACGATGCTCATTTGGGAGTGAGCTTGCGACCAGGGGACGGATGGGACCGCGCTGTGCGGGGCTACGAAAGCCAGGAGAGCCATCAGGCCGAGGCCGACCATCTCTCGCGGTTCGAGGCCGAGATGGAGCGGCTGAAGAAGGAACGCGGGAAGGCCGTCCAGCACGCCGAGGACCTGGGATACCAGGTCGAGGTGCTGCGCGCCAAGCTCCATGAGGTGCGCCGCAGTCTCGCGTCCCGCCCCGCCTACGACGGTGCGGACATGGGCTACCAGGCGGAGCAGCTGCTCCGCAATGCCCAGATCCAGGCCGATCAGATGCGGTCGGACGCCGAGCGCGAACTGCGCGATGCCCGGGCCCAGACCCAGCGCATCCTCCAGGAGCACGCCGAGCACCAGGCGCGCCTGCAGGCCGAACTCCACGGCGAGGCCGTCAACCGGCGCCAGCGCCTGGACCAGGAACTGAACGAGCGTCGGCAGACCGTCGAGGCCCACGTCAACGAGAACGTGGCCTGGGCCGAGCAGCTGCGCGCCCGTACGGAGGCCCAGGCCCGCCGGCTCATGGAGGAGTCCCGCGCCGAGGCCGAGCAGTCGCTGAACGCGGCCCGGACCGAGGCCGCCCGGCTCGCCGAGGAGGCCCGCCGCCGGCTCACCGCCGACGCGGAGGCCTCCCGCACCGAGGCCGAGTCGACCCTGCTGCGGGCCCGCAAGGAGGCCGAGCGGCTGCTGACCGCCGCTTCCGCGCAGGCCCAGGAGGCGACCGAGCACGCCGAGCGGCTGCGCACCAGCACGTCCGCCGAGGCCGAGCAGACCCGGCAGCAGACCCTGGACCTCGGCCGGGTGGCCGAGCAGCGGGTCCAGGAGGCCGACGGCGCGCTGCGCGAGGCCCGCTCCGAGGCGGAGCGGGTGCTGAGCGACGCCAAGGAGAGCGCCTCCCGCCAGCTGGCGTCGGTGGAGTCCGTCAACGAACAGCGCACCCGCACCGCCAAGGAGCAGGTCGCCCGACTCGTCGGCGAGGCCACCAAGGAGGCCGAGGTCCTCAAGGCCGAGGCCGAGCAGCTGCTCGCCGACGCCCGCGGCGAGGTCGACCGGGTGACCGCCGAGGCCGGCGACAAGGCCCGTACCGCGGCCGCCGAGGACACCGCGGCCCAGCTCGCGAAGGCGGCGCGCGCCGCCGAGGACGTGCTCAACAAGGCGTCCGAGGACGCCCGCGCGACCACCCGGGCCGCCTCCGAGGAGGCGGAACGGATCCGTGGCGAGGCCGAGGCGGAGGCCGAGCGGCTGCGCGCCCAGGCCGCGGCCACGGCCGACGAGCTCAAGGGCGCGGCGAAGGACGACACCGAGGAGTACCGCGCCCGCACGGTCGAGCTCCAGGCGGACGCCCGGCGGCTGCGCGGCGAGGCCGAGCAGCTGCGCGCCGAGGCCGTCGCCGAAGGCGAGCGGATCCGCGGCGAGGCCCGCCGCGAGGCCGTCCAGCAGATCGAGGAGGCGGCCCGGACCGCCGAGGAGCTGCTCGGCAAGTCCAAGGCGGACGCGGACGAGCTGCGCGGCGGGGCCACCGCCGAGAGCGAGCGGGTGCGCGCCGAGGCCGTCGAGCGCGCCACCACCCTGCGGCGACAGGCCGAGGAGACCCTGGAGCGCACCCGCGCCGAGGCCGACCGGCTGCGCGCCGAGGCCCAGGAGCAGGCCGAGGCGCTGCACGCCGAGGCGGAGGCGGCCGTGGCCGCGCGCCGCGAGGAGACCGACCGGGCCCTGGCGGCGCAGCGCACCGAGGCGGACGCCGAGTTGGTGCGCCTCCAGCAGGAGGCCGAGAGCCGCCTCGCGGGCGCCGAGCAGACCTTGAAGGACGCCCGCGCGGCGGCCGAGGGCATCCGCCGGGAGACCACCGAGGAGAGCGACCGGCTGCGCGCCGAGGCGGCGGAGCGGATCCGCACCCTCCAGGCGCAGGCGGAGGCGGAGGCCACCGGCCTGCGCACGGACGCCGCCGAGGAGGCCGGGCAGACCCGGGCCGAGGCCGAGCAGACCGGCATCCGGCTGCGCACCGAGGCGCAGACCGAGGCCGAGCGGCTGCGCACCGAGGCCCAGGAGACCGCGAACCGGCTGCGCGCCGAGGCGAAGGCGGCGGCCGAGCGGGTCGCCGCGGAGGCCGCGGAGGCGCTGGCCGCCGCGCAGGAGGAGGCCGCCCGGCGTCGCCGGGAGGCCGAGGAGACCCTGACCTCGGCCCGTACCGACGCGGAGAGCGAGCGGGCGCAGGCCCGCGAGCAGAGCGAGGAACTGCTGGCGCAGGCCCGCAAGCGCTCCGAGGAGGCCACCGCCGAGGCGGTCTGGCTGACCGAGGAGGCCGAGCGGCGCGCGTCCGAGGTGGTGTCGGCCGCCGAGGCGACCGCCCAGCAGATCCGCGACGCCGTCGCCGGACTGCACGAGCAGGCTGAGGAGGAGGTCGCCGGGCTGCGCAGCGCGGCGGACCACGCCGCGGAGCGTACGAAGACCGAGGCGCAGGAGGAGGCGGACCGGGTCCGCGGCGACGCGTACGCCGAGCGGGAGCGGGCCACCGAGGACGCGAACCGGATCCGCAGCGAGGCCCGGCTGGAGACCGACGCGGCGAAGGCACTGGCCGAGCGGACCGTCGGGGACGCGATCGCCGAGGCCGAGCAGCTGCGCACGGACACCGCCGACTACGCGCAGCGCGTGCGCACCGAGGCCACGGACGCGCTGGCCGCGTCCGAGCGGGACGCCTCGCGGACCCGCGCCGACGCCCGTGAGGACGCCAACCGCATCCGCGGCGAGGCGGCGGAGTCCCTGGAGGCCTCTCGCACCGAGGGCGTCCGGATCGTCGCCGAGGCGACGGAGCGGGCCGAGGCCCACACGGAGCGGACCCTGGCCGCGAACGCCCTCACGGTGGGCGAGGCGGCGGCCGAGGCCGAGCGGCTC
>NZ_JBHWLC010000009.1:0-91327 GCF_042730635.1 Streptomyces sp. NPDC059917 | reverse complement strand
CACCACCGAGGCGACCGCCGCGGCGGACGCCACCCGCGCCGAAGCCGCGGGCACCCTCGACGAGGCCCGCACCGAAGCCGGACGACTGCGCACCGAAGCGGCCGAGCAGGCCGACCACCTCATCGGCGAGGCCACCACCGAAGCGGAGCGGCTCGCGGAGGAGACCCGCGCGGCCAACGAGCGCACGGTGGGCGAGGCGGCGGCCGAGGCCGAGCGGCTCACCACCGAGGCGACCGCCGCGGCGGACGCCACCCGCGCCGAAGCCGCGGGCACCCTCGACGAGGCCCGCACCGAAGCCGGACGACTGCGCACCGAGGCCGCCGAGCAGGCCGACCACCTCATCGGCGAGGCCACCACCGAAGCGGAGCGGCTGCGCACCGAGGCGGCCGCGACCCTGGACGACGCCCGCGCGGAGGGCGGCCGGATCATCGGCGAGGCCACCGCCGAGGCGGAGCGGGTCACGCTGGCCGCGGCGGAGACGCTGGCCGCGGCGGAGCGGGAGTCCGAGCAGACCCTGGACGAGGCGCGCGCCGAGGCGGGCCGGCTGCGGTCCGAGGCGGCCGAGCAGGCGGACCGGCTCATCACCGAGGCCTCCTCGGAGGCGACCCGCCTCACGGAGCTGACCCGCAAGGACAACGAGCGGACGGTCGGCGAGGCCGCGACGGAGGCGGAGCGGCTGCGCGCCGAGGCGTCCGAGTCGCTGGCTTCGGCGCAGGAGCACGCGACCCGGACCCGGGACGGCGCGGAGCGGGTCAAGGCGGAGGCGGCCGCGGAGGCGGAGCGCCTGCGCGCGCAGGCCCGTACCGAGTCGGAGCGGCTGCTGGACGAGGCCCGGCAGGCGGCCAACAAGCGCCGCAGCGAGGCCGCGGAGCAGGTGGACCGGCTCATCACCGAGGCGTCGGCGGAGGCGGACAAGCTCGCGTCCGACGCGCAGGCGGCGGCCCTGGCGGCCACCACGCAGGCCGAGGAGCAGGCCGACGCGATGGTCGACGCGGCCCGCAAGGAGGCCGCGCGGATCACCTCGGAGGCGACCGTCGAGGGCAACTCGACGGTGGAGAAGGCCCGTACGGACGCGGACGAGCTGCTGGTCGGCGCGCGCACGGACGCGTCGGCCATAAGGGAGCGCGCGGAGGAGCTGCGCGGCCGGGTCGAGGCCGAGGTCGAGGAGCTGCACGAGCGCGCCCGTCGGGAGTCGTCCGAGCAGATGCGCTCGGCCGGTGAACGCGTGGACAAGCTGGTGAAGGCGGCGACCGAGCAGGGCCAGGAGGCCGAGGCGAAGGCCAAGGCGCTGGTGTCGGACGCGAGCAGCGAGGCGGGCAAGGTCCGGATCGCGGCGGTCCGCAAGGCCGAGCAGTTGCTCAAGGAGGCGGAGCAGAAGAAGGCCGAACTGGTCAGGGAGGCCGAGGGGATCCGGTCGGCGGCGCAGGCGGAGGCCGGGCAACTGGTCGACGAGGGGCGGCGCGAGCTGGAGGTCCTGGTGCGCAGGCGCGAGGACATTCAGGCCGAGATCTCCCGTGTCCAGGACGTGCTTGAGGCGTTGGAATCATTCGAGGCGCCTTCAGGTGGCGCGAAGCCCGCGGTCGGTGGTCAGGCCTCGGGCGGAGTGAAGGCGGGAGCGTCGGCCGGTTCCACTCGTTCGGGTGGGAAGACGTCAGAGGGCTAGTCGGCGCACAAATTGTGTGCCCCTGATGGAGGTTCAGGCGTACGAGTGACAAGCATTCCGTCGCCTTGCCACTCAAAAGGGGTGTCATTGTCCAGATCAAACCTGGATTGACTCGATGACACGCCGCTCCGGCGCCTAGGATTCCCCTTAACACCTCACGTAGCACCTCATCGGTCTCATTCGACAGGAACCTCATGAGCGACACTTCCTCACCCTTCGGCTTCGAGCTCGTGCGGCGTGGTTACGACCGCGGTCAGGTGGACGACCGCATTACCAAGATCGTCGCCGACCGTGACAGCGCCCTGTCCCGCATCAACTCCCTGGAGAAGCGGATCGAGGAACTACACCTCGAAACGCAGAACGCCCAGGCCCAGGTCAACGACGCCGAGCCGTCGTACGCCGGTCTCGGCGCCCGGGTCGAGAAGATCCTGCGGCTCGCCGAGGAGGAGGCGAAGGACCTGCGCGAGGAGGCCCGCCGCGCGGCCGAGCAGCACCGCGAGCTGGCCGAGTCGGCGGCCCAGCAGGTGCGCAACGACGCCGAGTCGTTCGCGGCCGACCGCAAGTCGAAGGCGGAGGACGAGGGCGTCCGCATCGTCGAGAAGGCCAAGGGCGACTCGGCCACCCTGCGTTCGGAGGCACAGAAGGACGCCGCCTCCAAGCGCGAGGAGGCCGACGCGCTCTTCGAGGAGACCCGCGCCAAGGCCGCCCAGGCCGCCGCGGACTTCGAGACCAACCTGGCCAAGCGCCGCGAGCAGTCCGAGCGCGACCTGGCGGGCCGCCAGGCCAAGGCCGAGAAGCGCCTCGCCGAGATCGAGCACCGGGCGGAGCAGCTGCGCCTGGAGGCCGAGAAGCTCCGCACGGACGCCGAGCGCCGCGCCCGGCAGACCGTCGAGACCGCGCAGCGCCAGGCCGAGGACATCGTCGCCGACGCCAACGCCAAGGCGGACCGCATCCGCAGCGAGTCCGAGCGCGAGCTGGCGGCGCTCACCAACCGCCGCGACTCCATCAACGCGCAGCTGACCAACGTCCGCGAGATGCTCGCGACGCTGACCGGTGCGGCGGTGGCCGCGGCCGGCTCCCCGATCGACGACGAGCCGGTCACCCGTGGCGTTCCGGCCCAGCAGAGCCGCTGACGCACCCCGCCGGCATCGCGTGCGCCGGGTGAGGCCGAACGGCTGAATCCGACGGATGCTACTCGCTGGTAGCGAAATGCCGCGTTCCAGGGCCTTGTGACACCTTTTGAGGTGGCGCAAGGCCCTGCGGCGTTCTAGCGTGGCCGCATGATCGAGCTTGAGGGCCTTACCAAACGATTCGGCGCGAAGACCGCCGTGGACAACCTCAGCTTCCAGGTCAGACCGGGGGTGGTGACCGGCTTCCTCGGCCCCAACGGGGCGGGCAAGTCCACGACCATGCGCATGATGCTCGACCTCGACAACCCGACCAGTGGGTCGGTCAGGATCGACGGCAAGCACTACCGGGACCTGCCGGAACCGCTGAAATACATCGGCGCGCTGCTGGACGCGAAAGCGATGAACGGCGGACGCAGCGCCTACAACAACCTCCTGTGCCTCGCACAGTCGAACCGGATCCCGACGAGCCGGGTCTCCGAGGTGCTCGACCTGGTCGGGCTGACCTCCGTCGCGAAGAAGAAGTCCAAAGGATTTTCGCTCGGCATGGGCCAGCGGCTGGGAATCGCCTCCGCACTGCTCGGTGATCCGGAAATCCTGATGTTCGACGAACCCGTCAATGGTCTGGACCCCGAAGGAATTCTCTGGATCCGCAATCTCATGAAGGGCCTGGCCTCGGAGGGAAGGACGATCTTCGTTTCTTCCCACCTGATGAGCGAAATGGCGCTGACCGCAGACCATTTGATCGTGATCGGCCAGGGCAGGCTGCTCGCCGACACCTCGATGGCCGATTTCATCCAGCAGAACTCGCGCAGTTTCGTGCGCCTGCGCTCCCCGCAGCAGGAGCGGCTCAAGGACGTGCTGCACGGGGCGGGCATCACGGCGATCGACGTCCCGGGCACCGGCTCGCTGGAGATCGACGGGGCCGGCTCCGAGCAGCTCGGTGAGCTCGCCGCCCAGCACCAGATCGTGCTGCACGAACTCAGCCCGCAGCGGGCCTCCTTGGAAGAAGCGTTCATGCGCATGACGGCCGACTCGGTCGAATACCACGCCCACTCGTCCGGCGCCCCCGGACACCCCATCGGCCCCGGACACCACGCGGGCCCCGGCGGCCCCGGGGTTCCCGGCGGACCCGGGGTTCCCGACGACAACCCGGCCCGACCCGCCGACGTCCCCGCCTGGGGCGCCGGCTTCGACGCGCAGCGCAAGGGCGGCAAGTGACCATGGCTTCCTTCCCCGCCGTCCTCCAGTCCGAGTGGACCAAGATCCGCACGGTCTCCTCCACCATCTGGACCCTGATCGCCGCGCTGGTCGTCACCGTCGGCGTCAGCGCCGGCCTGTGCGCGGTCTTCAACGCGACCTTCAAGGACATGGACCAGGCCCAGCAGCTCACCTTCGACCCGACGGTGGCCAGCTTCGCCGGGATGACCCTCGGCCAGCTCGCCATGATCGTCTTCGGCGTCCTGGTGGTCGGCAGCGAATACAGCACGGGCATGATCCGCACCTCGCTGGCCGCCGTGCCGGGCCGGGCGAACTTCCTGCTCGCCAAGCTCACCGCCGCCACCGGGCTCGCCCTGATCGTGGGGCTGCTGACGAGCTTCCTGTCCTTCTTCCTCGGCCAGGCCATCCTGGGCAGCCACAGCATCGGCATCGGCGAGAAGGACGTCCTGCGCGCGGTCATCGGCGCCGGGCTCTACATGGCGCTGACCGCGCTGTTCTCGATGGGCGTGGCCACCATCCTGCGCAGCTCGATGCTCTCGCTCGGCATCCTGATGCCGTTCTTCTTCCTGGTCTCGCCGATCCTCGGCGCGGTCAGCGCGACCCGCAAGGTCGCGCAGTACTTCCCCGACCAGGCCGGCTCCAAGATCATGCAGGTGGTGCCGGGCGGCATGGACAGCGCCACGGCGTCGTACGGCCCCTGGGGCGGCTTCGGCATCATGGCGCTGTGGGTGCTGGCCGCCGTGCTCGGCGGCTACTTCGTCCTCAAGCACCGCGACGCCTGATCCACGCCTGATCCACACCTGATCCACGGCTGCTCTCCGGCCTGGTCCCGGGCCTGATCCACTACCGGGGCCGTCCCTTCTCAGGGGCGGCCCCGGGTCGCATCTCAGGGGTACCTCAGGGATCGGCCGGGGGTGGAACCGTACGAGCCTCGATATCCTCTTAAGCCTTACGCGGGCGAATCCCGCCGGCCTGGCGAGGGACACGGAATGATCGAGGCAGTCGGCCTGACCAAGCGCTTCGGCGCGAAGACCGCGGTCGACCAGCTCTCCTTCCAGGTCAGGCCGGGTCACGTGACCGGTTTCCTGGGGCCCAACGGGTCGGGGAAGTCGACCACCATGCGCATGATCCTCGGCCTGGACCGGCCCACCGCCGGGCACGTCACGATCAACGGCGCTCCCTTCCGCGACCTGGCGAACGCGCAGCGCAACGTCGGGGCCCTGCTCGACGCCAAGGCGGTCCACGGCGGCCGCCGGGCCCGGGTCCACCTGCTCGCCCTCGCCCAGCTCTCCGGGATCCCGGAGAAGCGGGTGGACGAGGTGCTCCAGGTGGTCGGCCTCCAGGACGTGGCCCGCCAGCGCACCAAGGGCTTCTCGCTCGGCATGGGCCAGCGGCTCGGGATCGCGGCGGCCCTGCTCGGCGACCCGCAGGTGCTGCTCTTCGACGAGCCGGTCAACGGCCTCGACCCCGAGGGGATCCTCTGGGTCCGCAACCTCATGCGGCAGCTGGCCGCCGAGGGCCGCACCGTCTTCGTCTCCTCGCACCTGATGAGCGAGATGGCCCTGACCGCCGACCACCTGATCGTGATCGGGCGCGGGCGGCTGCTGGCCGACATGGGCGTGCAGGAGTTCATCACGCACAACTCGGCCGGATTCGCTCGGGTCCGCACCTCCGAGGACGCCCCCGGCGACCGGGGGACCCTCTCCGAGATCCTCACCGGGGCGGGCGGACGCGTCCTCCAGGAGCCGGACGGCGCACTGCGGGTGACCGGGCTGGAGCTGCCGCGCATCTCCGACCTCGCGCACGGGAGCGGCGTACGGCTGTGGGAGCTGTCGCCGCACAAGGCCTCGCTGGAGGAGGCCTACATGCGGATGACCCACGCCGCGGTCGAGTACACCTCCACCGACGACCCGCGGGCCGAGCTCTTCGAACCGGAGCCGCTGACCGTGCCCGCCTGGGAGGAGGAGGCCGCGCCGGTCGTCCCCCACGACGGTTGGTACGCGCCCGCGGCCCCCGGCGCCGGGGGCGCGCCCGCGCGCACCGGGCCCGCGGCGCCGGATCCCGCGCCCGATGCCGCCGCGGCCGGGCCCGCCCCGGCCACCGCGTCCTTCCTGATGCCGAGCAGCCCCGCCGACCTCGCCCGGACCGTGCCGAACAACCCCGAGGACTCCCGATGACCCCGCCGACCAGCACGCAGCAGCGGGCACCGCGGCCGGGCCCGGCGGGCAACACCGCCCCCCTGCCCACGCCGCGCCCGCACCTCGGTCACGCGGTGGCCTCGGAGTGGACCAAGATGATCTCGGTCCGCTCCACGATGTGGACGATCGGCTCCCTGGTCGTGACCGTCGTCGGGGTCGGGCTGGCCTTCGTGTCGCAGACCACCGACGAGAACTACAAGAACATGCCGTACATCGCGCCCGCGCTGTTCGGCCTGCTGGTCGGACAGCTCTCGGTGATCGTGCTCGGGGTGCTGACGATCACCTCCGAGTACGGCACCGGGCTGGCCCGGACCACCTTCGCCGCCGCGCCCGACCGGCACCGGGTGCTCACCGCGAAGTACCTCGTCTTCAGCGCGGTCGCCTTCGTCACCGTGCTCGGCTCGATCTTCCTGGTCGGGATCACGACGGCCATGGTGCACGGCGGTCCCGCCTCCGGTCCGCACGACAACGCCTCCGCCTGGCTCTCGGGGCTGCTGGTGAGCCTGTACGTGACCCTGCTCGGGGTGCTCTCGCTCGCCGTCGGCACGCTGGTGCGGCACTCCGCCGGGGCGATCGCGGTGATGATCGGCGTGGTGACGCTGCCGCCGGTGATAGGGGGCATGCTCAGCATCTGGCCGGCGTCCTCGGGCCTGGGACGGCTCGTCCTCGACTACAACGCCCTGGTCGCCATGATGCAGCTCTTCGGCATGCCGGACGGGGCGGACGGCAGCAACCTGCCGAGCAAGGTGCTCCAGCTGGTGCTGCTCGTCCTGGTGACCGGCGCCACGGTGGGCGCCTCGTACCTGGCGGTCCGGCGCCGCGACGTGTGAACCGGGGCCCGGGTCAGTACTTGGGGGCGTTACGGGACCGCTGCACCCGCGAGGTGCGGCGGTCCTTCGCGTTCCAGCAGGCCTTGTGCCAGTGCCTGCGGTCGTCCACGCCGCCGTACTCGGGCCAGGCGACCAGGTGCGGGGTGCCCGAGGGGATCTCCTGGTCGCAGCCGGGGCAGCGGTAGCGCTTGCCGATGGTGCTCGCGCCGGCGACGTGCCGGATCGTCCACTCCTCGCCCTGGTACTCCTCCGTGCGCTCCAGGCCGAACCGCTCGGGCCCCGGGCCCCGGCCCGAGTCCGCGTCCGGTCGCTCGGCTGGGTTCTCGCCGCCTCGCGGGCGGTTGTGGCGCGGTGACACGTATACCTCACGGATCGGCGGACGGACAGGACTTTTCTCCAGACTACGCGCAGCGGGCCGGGGTACCCGCAGGGTGGCCGAAGACGATTCCCCGACAATCCCAATAACTTTCCTGTCAGGCCGTGCCTTTGGCACGTGTCAGACGTTGTTGCCAACAGACGGTGTCTCACTGAGCCGGTCCACCTGGGGAGGCCGCGTCAGCCGCGAGGAGGAGAAGGCGATGCGCGTAGGAGCGTTTGTACTGGGGGCCCAGTTCCCCGGCCAGGGGTCGGGCGAGGCCCTGCACAGGGCGGTGCGGACCGCGGAAGTGGCCGAGGAGGCGGGGCTGGACTCGGTCTGGCTGGCCGAGCACCACTTCGTCCCGTACGGGGTGTGCCCCTCGGCCGTGACCCTGGCGGCCCTGCTGCTGGGGCGGACCCGGCGGCTGCGGGTGGGGACGGCGGTGAGCGTGCTGCCGAACGCACATCCGGTGGCGCTCGGGGAGCAGGCCGCCCTCCTGCACCTCACCTCGGGCGGCAGGTTCACCCTCGGGGTGGGTCGCGGCGGGCCCTGGGTGGACCTGGAGGTGTTCGGCGGCGGCCTGGAGGCGTACGAGCACGGCTTCCCGGCGGCCCTGGACCTGCTGCGGCGGTGGCTGACCGAGCCGAGCGTGGGGGTGCCCCCGGGTCCCGGGGAGCGGTACGGCTTCCGCGAGGTGGCCGTCGTACCGCGCCCGTCGGAATCCCTGGACGCGGACGAGGACGGCGGTGGACCGGAAGTGATCGTCGCCTGCACCTCCCCCGCCTCGGTGCGCCTGGCCGCGGAGCGGTTGCTGCCGATGCTGCTCGGCATGCACAGCGGGGACGAGGACAAGGCGGGGATGGTGGCCCTGTGGCGGGAGGCGGCGCTCGCCGCCGGACACCCGCGCGAGCGGGTGCTGGCCGCGGGGCACGTCTCCGCCGGGGTCTGCCAGCTCGCGGACCGCACGACGGACGCGCGCGAGGCCCTGCTCAAGGCGATGCCCGGGTGGTTGAAACAGGGGCTGGACGCGCACGTGACGGTGGACGGTCGGGTCCGCGCGATGCGGGACCCGGTCGCGTACACGGAACTGCTGTGCGAGCTGCATCCCGTGGGCACGCCCGAGCTGGCGGCGGACCGGCTGGCGGCCACCTCCGAGCGCACCGGCATCACCCGCTTCGCCCTGATGACGGAGGGCTGCGGCGATCTCGCGGGCACCGAGGAGAACGTGCGTCGGCTGGGCTTCGAGGTCCTGCCCCTGCTGGGCTGACCCGACTGTGGCTGCCGCTCCGGTATCAGTCGCACCTCCCGCGATACGGAGCGGCAGCGAAGGCTCACGTCACTAGCAGTCCCGCAGTTCCGGCGACTGGTTGAGCAGCTGGCCCCTGATGGACGTGAACTTGGCCAGCCGGTCATCCGCCGAGGAGTCCAGCGGGAACACCGCCACACGGTGGCAGTTCTGGAACGCGAGGCGCACTCCGAAGTGCCGCTGCAGCGCACCTCGTATCGCATCGCTCGCGAGTGCGCGCAGCAGCTGGCCGCGCGCCTGCTCGTTGGGCGGCGGCGTCTGGTTGTCGGCGAACTCGCCGCCGTCAACCTTCAGTTGGGCCACCAGCGAGCTGATCATCTCCCACGCGAAAGGCAGGGAGGTCCGGACGCAGTCGACGAAAGCGGCTTCGTCGACCTCGCCTCGCTCGGCCTGTTCAAGTAGGGCCGGTGAGACGTCGAGCGACATGGGTTCTCCTCTCGCGACCCCGGCCGTTTGGTGACCGGAGTCTTACGGGCAGGGAAGGGAAACCGCGACGCAGCGTGCACGTACGGCGACCTCCCGCTCACCACGGTAGGCGCCCGGTGGGTACCGCACCAGGAGAATGCGCATACAACGCGCCATCGGCGAACGGGGCTTTCGGGGGCGAATCGCGTGGAGGCGGGTCGGTCGAGTAGCGTTGCCGACCATGCGTCTCGTCATTGCCCGCTGCTCCGTCGATTACGCGGGCCGGCTCACCGCCCATCTGCCCTCGGCACCCCGTCTGATCCTCGTGAAGGCCGACGGCAGTGTCTCGATCCACGCGGACGACCGGGCGTACAAACCGCTCAACTGGATGTCCCCGCCCTGCACCCTCAAGGAGGGGAGCGGGGACGACGCGGGTGTCTGGACCGTCGTCAACAAGGCGGGCGAGAAGCTCATCATCACGATGGAGGAAGTCCTCCACGACTCCTCCCACGAGCTGGGCGTGGACCCGGGCCTGATCAAGGACGGCGTCGAGGCCCACCTCCAGGAGCTCCTGGCGGACCGGATCGACACCCTCGGCGAGGGCTTCACGCTGATCCGGCGCGAATACATGACGGCGATCGGGCCGGTGGACATCCTCTGCCGCGACGCCTCGGGCGCGACGGTGGCCGTCGAGATCAAGCGGCGCGGCGAGATCGACGGCGTGGAACAGCTGACCCGCTACCTGGAGCTGCTGAACCGCGACCCGCACCTCGCGCCGGTCCGCGGCGTCTACGCGGCCCAGGAGATCAAGCCCCAGGCGCGCGTGCTGGCGACGGACCGCGGCATGGAGTGCGTGATCCTCGACTACAACGCGATGCGCGGCATCGAGGACGACAAACTGCGGCTCTTCTGATCTTGACCTGATCCGGTCCCGCGCCGGTCCCGTTCCACCCCGGTTCGTACCCGAGCGCCCCCTCCCGCCGTCGGCGGGAGGGGGCGCTCGCGCGTGCGCGTCGGCCGCCTCAGGGAGTGGCGGCGGGCGGCGAGAGCTGGGTCGTGGTGGTGGTCGTCGGGGTGACCGGGGCGGTCGGCGAGGTGGAGGTCGAGGGGGAGACGGGCGGGGACGCCGGGGGCGTGGACCCGGCCGGGGACGACGCCGGGGGCGAGGCCGGGCCCGACGGGGGCTTGGTGACCGGGTGGCGCGAGGGGCCGCCCCCGGGCGCCGGGGTCGAGGCCGAGCCGGAGGGCGCCGGGGTCGTGGCGCCCGGGGACGAGGGGCCGGCGGTGGCGGGCGCGGACGCGGACGACGAGGTGCCGGGGCCCGCGGGAGCGGGTGCAGGATCGTTCCCGCTGGCGTCGGGCGCGGACGAGGGGACCGGCGAGCCGCCCGGAGCCTGCGGGGCGGAGGCGTCGCTGGACGAGATCGCGAAGCTCACCGCCGTGCCCAGGGCCAGCACCGCGAGGACGCCGCCCGCCGCCAGGGCCGCGGGGCGGCGGTGCCACTGCGGTCCCGCGTCCCGCGCGGGCCGGGTCACCGGCACGCGTACGGTCACGGGCCCGGCCGGCGGCTTCGCGTCCAGCGGGAAGGTCTCCTCGAAGGAGGCCGCCGGGGGCACCGCGGGCACCGGCGCGACGCGCACCAGCGGGAACGCCTGGGTCTGCGCCTCGGACCCGGGCGGGGCGGGGGCCTCCAGGCGCAGCGGGGGCGAGGCGTCCGGGCCCGCCTTCTCCCGGTCCGTGACCAGGGCCAGCGCCCTGCGGCCGGCCACCGTGCCGCGCTTGTCGGCGAGGGCGCCGCGCAGCCCGTTGGAGGTCTCCAGCTCGGCGCGGGCCCGGTCGAGGCGGCCGCCGCACAGCGCGAGGACGCCGAGTTCGTGGTGGAAGTACGCCTGCTCGGCCACCTCCCCCGCCGTCCGGGCGGCTTCGGCCCCGGCCCGCAGCACCCGCTCCCACGCACCCCAGTGCAGGGAGGCGGCGAAGGCGGGCGCGGCCGTGCGGGCCAGCAGGACGGCCGCCACCACGTCGGCGCCGGCCAGGGCCGCGAGCACCGCGTCGCCCTCGGCCGCCACCCGCTGCGGCGTCACCGAGGCGTGGCCGGTCCACCAGGCGTAGTGCCGGGCCGCCGTCAGCGCCTCGCCGGAGGCGCCGAAACCGGATTCGGCGAGTTGGCGGCCCACCCCGGCGGCCAGCCGGTAGCGGCTGCCCGCCGCGGTCAGCAGCCCGCACGAGAGCAGCTCCCCGACCGCCGCGTCCGCGTGGGTGTCGCCCACCAGGGCGGGCAGGTGCGCGGGGTGCGGCATCTCCTCGTCGAGCGCGACGGCGAAGCGCAGGGCGGCCCGGGCCGACTCGCTGATCCGCGAGACCAACAGCTCGGCCGGGGCGGCGCCCTCGGCGAGCGTCGGCAAGGGGACGAGCGCGGCGTCGCGGGGGCGCTCCTCGAAGACCCCCGGCTCCTCCCCGTCGCCGTCCTCGCCGCTGCGGTTCATCTCGTCGCGCTGCCGCAGCAGGCCGCCCGCCTGGACGAAGCGCAGCGCGAGCCCTTCGGAGGCGAAGCGCAGGTCCCCCGCCCAGGCGCTCTCCAGCTCGGTCAACGGCCGCCCGACGGCGAGTTCGAGGAGTTCCACGCACGCGGCCCGGCCCAGCCCGCCGAGGAAGACCTCCTCCAGGTGCGAACGGTCCGAGGGCGCGGGGGTGTCCGGGGTCGCGGCCAGCAGCCAGGCGCATTCGGGAGTGGCGCGCAGGAGTTCCTCCAGCGCGCTGCCGCCGAAGTCGAGGTCGTCGAGCAGCACGACGGCGCCGATCTGGCCGACGTACCGGAGCAGTTCGGTGCGGGCGGGGCGCTCGGGGAAGTCCTCCGAGGGCGCGTAGACGGTCGAATAGAGCGCGTACAGCAGCTCCGTGGGGTTCTGCCGGTGCCCGCAGAGGCGGACGACCCCGTCGGGGGCGAGGTCCTCGCAGTCGCCGGCGACCGCGTCGAGGAGTGCGGTGCGGCCCGATCCCGCGGGCCCGGTGAGCCGTACGGAACGTCCGCGTCCGAGCAACCGGACGAGCCGCTCACGCTCCTCCTCCCGCTCCAGCAGCGGCAGGGCGACCACCGGGGGCCCCGGCGGCACGGGAGGCCGCGCGGCGGCGTCCAGGGCCTCCCGCGAGGCCTTCTCGCGCCGCTCCGGAGCGCCCGCCTCCGCATCAACGCCGGGCCTTCGGGCCTCGATCTCGCTGCCGTCGACGGGATTGACGGTCAGCACGTACTCACCGACGCTGAGCCGCACGACCCGTGCGGGCCCGCCCCCCGGAGTCGTGGCATCGTCCGAAGTGGGTTGCCCCTGAGTGCGGTCCATGACCAAGTCCCCCGATCGCGTCGTGCGCCGTCGTCCCGCCCGGCCTTCGCACACGCCGCTGCCGCTACTGGTCCGGTTTCGCCCGAACCCTAGACCGTGATCGCCCGTCCGGGAACCACAGGGGTGCCATCACGCCCGGACCGTTACGTTTCATCCCCGCACGCCCCATTCGACGCCACCGGTTTCCGACGCCGACAGCGGTCGGGGCGGGGACGGGCAGGAGCGCCCCGGCAGGACGAGCGGTCCCCGCCGCGGACCCGGCGCCTCACACCCGCGGAAGCGACTCCGCTTCAAGTCCGCCCTCGATCGCGAGGATCCGGTGCAGCCGGGTCGCCACGAGCAACCGCTGCATCTGCGGCGGCACGCCCCGCAGCACGAGACGCCGTCCGGTCCGCCCGGCCCGCCGGTGGGCGCCCATGATGACGCCCAGCCCGGTCGCGTCCCAGGAGTCGAGACCGGTCAGATCGAGCACGAGGTCTCCGACGCCGTCGTCGAGCGCGGTGTGGAAGGCCGTACGGGCGTCCGCCGCGCTGCGCACGTCGAGGCGGCCCCCGACAGCGAGTTCGGCGTGGTCGCCCCTGATGTGCATGTGTGCTCCCGGCAGTGCGGCGTTCGTGTGATCCGATGGGGCCGTGGTCGGCAACTCTCACTGCAACTGACTGCCGCGCGGGCAGGGAAGTTGCCGACCGTGAGCGAACCGATACCTAATTCACCCCGACGGGTGAGGGCATTCGAACGGTGTCGCCCCTGACTGCGTGTGCTGCGCGCCTACCCCTTCGGCGGGGGTCCACGCAGCGGCCGTGCTCAGTGCTTGTAGAAGCCCTGCCCGCTCTTGCGGCCGATGTCCCCCGCGTCCACCATCCGGCGCATCAGCTCCGGCGGCGCGAACTTCTCGTCCTGGGACTCCGTGTAGATGTTGCTGGTGGCGTGGAGCAGGATGTCCACGCCCGTCAGGTCCGCCGTGGCCAGCGGGCCCATGGCGTGACCGAAGCCCAGCTTGCAGGCGATGTCGATGTCCTCGGCGGAGGCCACGCCCGATTCGTACAGCTTCGCGGCCTCGACGACGAGCGCCGAGATCAGACGCGTCGTCACGAAGCCGGCGACGTCGCGGTTGACGACGATGCAGGTCTTGCCGACGGACTCGGCGAAGGCGCGCGTGGTGGCGAGGGTCTCGTCACTCGTCTTGTAGCCGCGCACCAGCTCGCACAGCTGCATCATCGGGACGGGCGAGAAGAAGTGCGCGCCCACGACCCGCTCCGGACGCTCCGTCACGGCCGCGATCTTCGTGATCGGGATGGCGGAGGTGTTGGAGGCGAGGATCGCGTCCTCGCGCACGAGCTTGTCGAGCGCCCGGAAGATCTCGTGCTTGACCTCGAGCTTCTCGAAGACGGCCTCGACGACGATGTCGGCGTCGGCGACCGCGTCGAGGTCGGTGCTCGTGGTGATGCGCGCCAGCGCCGCTTCGGCGTCCTCGGCGCTCAGCTTGCCCTTGGCGACGAACCGGTCGTACGAGGCCTTGATCCCGTCGGTGCCGCGGGTGAGCGCGGCGTCCGTCACATCGCGCAGGACGACGTCCCAACCCGCCTGTGCGGAGACCTGCGCGATCCCCGAACCCATGAGTCCGGCACCGATGACGGCGAGCTTCCCAGCCACTTCACACCCCACGTTCTTCCATACGGCCCAGTGTCGGCCCGGTCTCGTAGCCTCTCCGGCGGAGAGTAGCGGGCGGGACGGGTCCGATGACCGGGAAGTAACACGCGTCACGTCTCAGATGACGGACATCACACCGGGACGGCCCAGCACTGCGGCGGGGGCGCGCAGTTGACCCGAACTAGGCTGACCGCATGGTGAACCTCACGCGCATCTACACCCGGACCGGCGACAAGGGCACGACCGCCCTCGGCGACATGAGCCGGACGGCCAAGACCGACCTGCGGATTTCCGCGTACGCCGACGCCAACGAGGCCAACGCGGCCATCGGGACGGCGATCGCGCTCGGGGCGCTCTCCGAGGGCGTCGTCAAGGTGCTGGTCCGGGTGCAGAACGACCTCTTCGACGTGGGCGCGGACCTGTGCACGCCGGTGGTGGAGGCCCCGGAGTACCCGCCGCTGCGGGTGGAGCAGTTCTACGTCGACAAGCTGGAGGCGGACTGCGACGCCTTCAACGAGGAGCTGGAGAAGCTGCGCAGCTTCATCCTGCCCGGCGGCACCCCCGGCGCGGCCCTGCTGCACCAGGCGTGCACCGTGGTCCGGCGCGCGGAACGCTCCACCTGGGCGGCCCTGGAGGCGCACGGCGAGTCGATGAACCCGCTCACCGCCACCTACCTCAACCGGCTCTCCGACCTCCTGTTCATCCTGGCGCGGACGGCCAACAAGGAGGTCGGGGACGTGCTGTGGGTCCCGGGCGGCGACCGCTAACGCCCGTTTCGCACGCGTTCCCGCTCGGCCCCGGCCCGATCGGCGGCCGGGGCCCGGCGCGGGAAGAGGGTGTAGGTCGCGGCGATCAGCCCGTGGATCCCGGCCACCCGCAGCGCGGCGGCCTGCCAGTCGCGCAGCGGCGCGGCCGCCGCCGCGTCACCCACGTACCAGACCCCGAGCTGGAGCAGCCCGAGGGCGACGGCCGCCGCCACGAGCGTGCGCAGCCAGAGCTTCCACTCGTGCCGGGCGCGGTCCTTGCCGTAGCCGGGGCCGGGGGGCTTGGGGCCGCCACCGAAGCGGTGGGCCGCGTGGCCGTCGAGCCACTTCACGGTGTAGTGGCCGAATCCGACCGTGTACCCGATGTAGAGGGCGGCCAGGCCGTGGCTCCAGGACGGCTCGCCGCCCCGGCCGAGGTCCACGACGGTGGCGACGAGCAGCACCAGTTCCAGCAGCGGCTCGCAGAGCAGCACCGCCGCACCGAGCCGGGGCATTTTGGCCACGTAGCGCAGCGTCAGCCCGACGGCCAGCAGGACCCAGAACCCGATTTCGCAGGCGATGACCAGGGTGACCAACACGGGGACACTCCTTTCCTTGTCGTCCTCTCCTCCAGCGTCGCGGCCGCCGCACCCCCGCGCGTCGTCGCCGGTGACGAACCGCGACTGCATCCTTCGGTGTAGTGGACCTCCGACCCGCCGCCGAGGCCGGGGGCCGGGAGACCGTGTTGGATGGGACCGTGACCCCGAAGATCCCCCGCCCGCACCGCGACGACGTGCTGCTCTGCGTGATCGGCGTGGCCGTGGGCGTCCTGCTCTGGGCACTCGGCGTGCACACCAACGCCGCCGCCCACCTGCTGCCCAAGTGGGCCACCCTGGTGCCGCTCGTGTGCCTGGGCGCCTTGGAGCTGGTGCGCCGCTCGCACCCCCGCACGGCCCTCTGCGTCGGCACCGTCGGGATCATCGCGGACCAGTTCACGGTGGGTTCCCTGGCCACCGTGGTGATCTTCACCGACCTGATGTACGCCGCCGTGGTCTACGGCAAGCCGGCCATGGCCCGGCGGCTTCCGGTCCAGACCGGCCTGATCACCGTCGTCGTCACCATCGCCGCCGTGGCCTGGCTGCGCACCCCGCAGTCCCTGCTCATCGGCGCGGTCACGGGCCTGGTCTGCTTCGCCCCCGCGCTCACCGGGGCCACCCTGCGCAACCACCGCGAGGCCGCGGTGGCGGCGCGGCTGCGGGCCGAGCAGACGGCGCTGCTGGCCGAGATGGACCGTAGTCAGGCGGTGGTCGCCGAGCGTGCGCGGATGGCCCGCGAGCTGCACGACATGGTCGCCAACCACCTGTCGGCGATCGCCATCCACTCGACCGCCGCGCTCTCCATCGACTCCCCCGGGACCAGCCGCGAGGCCCTCGGGGTGATCCGGGAGAACAGCGTCCAGGGGTTGGCCGAAATGCGTCGGTTGATCGGACTACTGCGCGCCGCCGGGGCGGAGACGGAGGCCGTCGCGGTGCCCTCCCTGGACGCGCTGGAGGCCCTGGTCGAGCAGGCCCGTACGAACGGCTCCCCGAGCGGCCTCGACTTCGTCCTGCGCGACGAGCGGGCACCGGGCGCGGACGGGGACGCCCCGCTGCCCGCGCCGGTGGAGCTGGCGGCGTACCGGATCGTCCAGGAGTCCCTGACGAACGCGGTCAAGCACGCCTCCCCCGGCACCGTCACGGTCCGGGTGAGCCGCTGCGACGCCCTGCTGCGGGTGGGCGTGGACTCGCCGCACGCGGGTCGGCCGACCGGGCCGCGCGCGCCCGGGTCCGGTGCCGGGCTGGTCGGGATGCGCGAGCGGGCGGAGCTGCTGGGCGGCAGCTTCACGGCGGGCCCCGGCGGCGCCGCCGGGGCGGCGGGCACGATGTGGGAGGTGCGGGCGGTCCTGCCCGCCGAGGAGAGGGCGACGGAGCGATGACGGGGCGACCCATCCGGGTGTTGGTGGCCGAGGACCAGAGCGCGGTGCGGGCGGGCCTGGTGCTGATCCTGCGCAGCGCGGGCGACATCGAGGTGGCCGGCGAGGCGGCGGACGGGCAGGAGGCGGTGCGCCTGGCCCGCGAGCTGCGGCCGGACGTGGTGCTCATGGACGTGCAGATGCCCCGGCTCGACGGGGTCTCGGCCACCCGCCAGGTGGTCGCCGAGGGGCTGGCGGACGTCCTCGTCCTGACCACCTTCGACCTGGACGAGTACGTCTTCGGGGCGCTGCGCGCGGGCGCGGCGGGGTTCTTGCTGAAGAACGCGGAGGCCCGGGAACTGGTCGAGGCGGTCCGGACGATCGCGCGCGGGGAGGGCCTGATCTCGCCGGCGGTCACCCGGCGCCTGATCGCGGAGTTCGCGGCTCCGACGGCCGCGCGCCCGCCGGTCCCCCAGGCGACGGCGGCGGCGCTGGAGTCGCTGACGCGGCGGGAGCGGGAGGTGCTCGGGTGCCTGGGCGGGGGGCTCTCGAATGCGGAGATCGCGGCGCGGTTGGAGATGGCCGAGGCCACGGTGAAGACCCACGTGAGCCGGCTCCTGGGCAAGCTGGAGCTGCGCAGCCGGGTCCAAGCCGCTGTACTGGCACAGGAGTTGGGCATCGCGCACTGAATTCTTGTGCGGAGCTGGAGCGAAGGTCTGGACCTCTTGACGGTTGGTCCAGACCTTTCTAATCTCACCGCAACACTGTGGTGAGCGTGCATGACGAAGCGTGCTCACGGGCGGCGCAGGTCCCACCCCCATGCCGGGAGTCGACGCCAGCGACTCCGGCGGACCTTCGGAGGAGCACCCTTGAGCACAGCACACGCGTCACGACCGGCACCCCCACCCCGCAACCGGCTGCTGCGCAGACTCGCCGCGACCGTGGCCGCCATCGCCCTTCCCCTCGCCGGGCTCGTCGGCCTCGCGGGCACGGCCCAGGCCGCGACCTCCGCGACGGCGACCTACACCAAGGTCTCCGACTGGGGCACGGGCTTCGAGGGCAAGTGGACGGTGAAGAACACCGGCACCACCTCGCTGAGCAGCTGGACCGTCGAGTGGGACTACCCGGCCGGCACCTCGGTGACCTCGGCCTGGGACGCCACCGTCACCAGCTCCGGCACCCACTGGACCGGCAAGAACGTCGGCTGGAACGGCACCCTCGCCCCCGGCGCCAGCGTCAGCTTCGGCTTCAACGGCGCGGGCGCGGGCGCACCCAGCGGCTGCAAGATCAACGGCGGCTCCTGTGACGGCGGCACCACGCCCCCGGCCGACGCCCCGCCCTCCGCTCCCGGCACCCCCACGGCCGGCTCGGTGGGCGACACCTCGGTGAGCCTGAGCTGGACCCCGGCCACCGACGACAAGGGCGTCAAGAACTACGACGTCTACCGCGGCTCCGCCAAGATCGCGACCGTCACGGGCACCAGCTACACCGACACGGGCCTGACCAAGGGCACGACGTACGGGTACAGCGTCACCGCCCGCGACACCATCGACCAGACCGGCCCCTCCTCGGGCACCGTGACGGTCACCACCACGGGCGGGGACACGGGCCCCGGCCCGGGCCCCGGCGGCTCCACGGTGCAGCTGGGCTACTTCACCAACTGGGGCGTCTACCAGCGCAACTACCACGTGAAGAACATCGTCACCTCGGGCTCGGCGAGCAAGCTGACCCACATCAACTACGCCTTCGGCAACGTGACCGGCGGCAAGTGCCAGATCGGTGACGCCTACGCCGACTACCAGAAGACCTACGACGCGGGCAGCAGCGTCTCCGGCGTCGCCGACACCTGGGACCAGCCCGTCGCCGGCAACTTCAACCAGCTGCGCCAGCTGAAGAAGAAGTACCCGAACATCAAGATCCTGTGGTCCTTCGGCGGCTGGACCTGGTCCGGCGGCTTCGGCCAGGCCGCGGCCAACCCCACCGCCTTCGCCGACTCCTGCTACAGCCTGGTCGAGGACCCGCGCTGGGCCGACGTCTTCGACGGCATCGACATCGACTGGGAGTACCCGAACGCCTGCGGGCTGTCCTGCGACACCAGCGGCGCCGCCTCCCTGAAGAACCTGCTCTCCGCCCTGCGCGCCAAGTTCGGCGCGAACAACCTGGTCACCGCGGCCGTCACGGCCGACGGCTCGAACGGCGGCAAGCTGGACCTCGCCGACTACGGCGCGGCCGCCCCGTACGTCGACTGGTACAACGTGATGACCTACGACTTCTTCGGCGGCTGGGACGCCAAGGGCCCGACCGCCCCGCACTCTCCGCTCACCTCGTACAACGGCATCCCGATCGCCGGCTTCAACAGCGACGCGGCCATCCAGAAGTACAAGTCCAAGGGCATCCCGGCCAACAAGCTGAACCTCGGCATCGGGTTCTACGGACGCGGCTGGACCGGCGTCACCCAGGACGCCCCCGGCGGCACCGCCACCGGCCCGGCGCCCGGCACCTACGAGCAGGGCATCGAGGACTACAAGATCCTCAAGAACAGCTGCCCGTCCACCGGCACCATCGCGGGCACCGCCTACGCCAAGTGCGGCAGCAACTGGTGGAGCTACGACACCCCGGCCACCATCGCCGGGAAGATGGGCTACGTGAAGGCCCAGGGCCTGCGCGGCGCGTTCTTCTGGGAGTTCAGCGGTGACACCAGCAACGGCGAGCTGCTCACCGCGATCGACAGCGGCCTGAAGTAGCGCCGCCGGTAGCGGCGAAAGAGCCGGGGAACGGGGTCCGCCCCCCGTTCCCCGGCTCCTTCGTGCCGCGGGCACGATCGGACGGGGGCGCCGCTACGCCACGTTCACCCTCTGCCCGGGGGGCGCCGCCTCCAGCCAGGCCAGGAAGCCGGTGAGCGCGTCCTCGCTCATCGCCAGCTCCAGTCGGTCCTCGCGGTGGCGGGCACCGAGCACGATGGCGTCGGAGAGCAGCGCCAGCTCCTCCTCGCCCTCGGGGGCGCGACGGGCCAGCACCTCGATCGCGGAACGTTCCAGCACCCGGCGCGGTCGCGGGGAGTACGAGAACACCCGGAACCACTCGATCCGGTCACCGCCGTAGCGCGCGACCCCGTACACCCAGCCCTTGCCGGACACGTCGGGGGCGTCGGACACGCCCCAGCGCACGCTGCAGTCGAAGGTGCCGCCGGAACGCTGGATGAGCCGCCGACGCAGCCCGAAGACAAAGAGCCCGATCACCACCAGGGCTACGACCAGGCCGCTCACAAGCAGAGCGAGGAGCATCTTCACCGACCTCCTCGCTCATCGAATTCGGAAAACCAAAAACGGACCCGCATCGCCTCAGCCGCGACCCGGTCCGGAAAATTCCGGAACGGGCCGCGGCTGAGGACGCACACTCTGCGGTGGGGGGTCAGGCCCCCGTCACCGCGCGCAGCCGGACATCGGCACGACGCTCGGAGGCACTGTCGGCCTCCGTCTTCGCGCGCTCCAGTGCCCGCTCCGCACGCTCGACGTCGATCTCGTCGGCCAGCTCGGCGATCTCGGCCAGCAGGGACAACTTGTTGTCCGCGAACGAGATGAAACCGCCGTGCACCGCGGCGACGACGGTACCGCCGTCGCTGGTGCGGATGGTCACCGGGCCCGATTCCAGCACACCGAGAAGCGGCTGGTGACCGGGCATGACGCCGATGTCGCCGGACGTGGTGCGGGCAACGACCAGGGTGGCCTCGCCGGACCAGACACTACGGTCCGCCGCGACCAGCTCGACGTGCAGCTCAGCAGCCAAGGTGGCTCCTCGGGTCACCACCCGGCGGGAAGGCCGGGTGTTGGGTCAAATTCTAATGGGCGTGCGGAGGGGGACGGGACGCACCCGCCCCCCTACCGTCGATCAGCTGTGCTCACGAGGAGCCCGGCTTCAGGAGACGCCCAGCTCCTTGGCGTTGGCCTTGAGGTCCTCAATGCCACCGCACAGGAAGAACGCCTGCTCGGGGAAGTGGTCGTAGTCGCCGTCGCAGATCGCGTTGAACGCCGTGATCGACTCTTCCAGCGGAACGTCCGAACCGTCCACGCCGGTGAACTGCTTGGCGACGTGGGTGTTCTGCGACAGGAAGCGCTCGACGCGACGGGCACGGTGGACGACGAGCTTGTCCTCTTCGCCCAGCTCGTCGATACCGAGGATCGCGATGATGTCCTGGAGGTCCTTGTACTTCTGCAGGATCCCCTTGACGCGCATCGCCGTGGCGTAGTGGTCCGCCGCGATGTACCGCGGGTCGAGGATGCGGGACGTCGAGTCCAGCGGGTCCACGGCCGGGTAGATGCCCTTCTCGGAGATCGGACGGGAAAGAACCGTCGTCGCGTCGAGGTGGGCGAAGGTGGTGGCCGGAGCCGGGTCGGTCAGGTCGTCCGCGGGGACGTAGATCGCCTGCATCGAGGTGATCGAGTGACCACGGGTCGAGGTGATGCGCTCCTGCAGCAGACCCATCTCGTCAGCCAGGTTCGGCTGGTAACCCACGGCGGACGGCATGCGACCGAGAAGGGTCGACACCTCCGAACCGGCCTGGGTGTAACGGAAGATGTTGTCGATGAAGAAGAGCACGTCCTGCTTCTGCACATCGCGGAAGTACTCCGCCATGGTCAGACCCGCCAGGGCGACGCGCAGACGGGTGCCCGGGGGCTCGTCCATCTGGCCGAAGACGAGGGCCGTCTTGTCGATGACGCCCGAGTCGGCCATTTCCTCGATGAGGTCGTTGCCCTCACGGGTACGCTCACCGACGCCCGCGAAGACCGACACACCGTCGTGGTTGTTGGCGACGCGGTAGATCATTTCCTGGATCAGAACGGTCTTGCCGACACCGGCACCACCGAACAGACCGATCTTTCCACCCTTGACGTACGGGGTGAGGAGGTCGATGACCTTGACGCCGGTCTCGAACATCTCCGTCTTCGACTCGAGCTCGTCGAAGTTGGGCGCCTTGCGGTGGATCGGCCAGCGCTCGGTGACGTTGGCGTTCTCCTCCGGGTAGTTCAGCACCTCACCGAGGGTGTTGAACACCTTGCCCTTGGTGAAGTCACCGACGGGGACGGTGATGCCCTCGCCCGTGTTGACCACCGGGGCCTGGCGGACCAGACCGTCGGTGGGCTGCATGGAGATGGTGCGGACCACGCCGTCACCCAGGTGCTGGGCGACTTCCAGGGTCAGCGTCTTCAGTGCGCCGTCCTCGGCCGGGTCGGCGACCTGGACCTTGAGGGCGTTGTAGATCTCGGGCATGGCGTCGACGGGGAACTCCACGTCGACGACCGGGCCGATGACCCGGGCGACGCGGCCCGTGGCGGCGGCCGTCTCAATGGTCGTCATTACTTGTCACTCCCCGCGGTCGCGTCTGCCATGGCGCTGGCGCCACCGACGATCTCGCTGATTTCCTGGGTGATTTCGGCCTGGCGGGCCGCGTTGGCAAGCCGGGAGAGGCTCTTGATGAGATCCCCGGCGTTGTCGGTCGCCGACTTCATCGCGCGGCGGCGGGCGGCGTGCTCGGAAGCGGCCGACTGCAGCAGTGCGTTGTAGATGCGGCTCTCGACGTAGCGCGGCAGCAGGGCGTCGAGGACGTCCTCCGCCGACGGCTCGAAGTCGAACAGCGGAAGGATCTCGCCCTTCGCCCCGTCCTTCTCCGCAGCCTTGTCGAGGCTGAGCGGCAGCATCCGGCCGTCGACCGCGTTCTGCGTCATCATCGACACGAACTCCGTGTAGACGATGTGCAGCTCGTCGACGCCACCCTCGGCCGTGTCGGCCTGGATGGCTTCGATCAGCGGCGCCGCGACGCGCTTGGCGTCGGCGTAGGCCGGGCTGTCGGTGAAGCCGGTCCACGAATCCGCGACCTTGCGCTCGCGGAACCCGAAGTAGGCGACACCCTTACGGCCGACGATGTAGGTGTCGACCTCCTTGCCCTCGCCGCGGAGCCGCTCGGTGAGCCGCTCCGCCTGCTTGAGGGCGTTCGAGGAGTAGCCGCCGGCCAGACCGCGGTCGCTCGTGATGAGCAGGACCGCGGCGCGGACCGGCGCCTCGACCTCGGTGGTCAGGGCGTGCTTGGTGTTCGAGCCGGTCGCCACCGCGGTCACCGCACGGGTGAGCTCGGTCGCGTACGGCATCGATGCCGCCACCTTGCGCTGCGCCTTGACGATGCGCGAGGCGGCGATCATTTCCATCGCCTTGGTGATCTTCTTGGTCGCCGTGACGGCACGGATGCGACGCTTGTAGACCCGGAGCTGCGCTCCCATGAGTCAGGTCCCTTCCGTCGTCACTTGGAGACGTTGACGGCCGGCGCGTCCTCGCCCAGGAGCTTGCCGTCCGAGGTCTCGAACTGCAGCTTGAAGCTGGCGATGGCGTCGGCGATCGCCGTCAGGGTGTCGTCCGACATCTTGGCGCCATCGGCGATGGAGGTGAGGAGGTCCTTGCGCTCGCGGCGCAGGTGCTCCAGCAGCTCCGACTCGAAGCGACGGATGTCGTTGACCGGGACGTCGTCCATCTTGCCGGTGGTACCGGCCCAGACGGAGACGACCTGCTCCTCGACGGGCATCGGCTGGTACTGGCCCTGCTTCAGCAGCTCGACCAGGCGCTTGCCGCGCTCCAGCGAAGCCTTCGAGGCGGCGTCCAGGTCGGAACCGAAGGCGGCGAACGCCTCCAGCTCACGGTACTGGGCGAGGTCCAGACGCAGACGGCCGGACACCTGGCGCATGGCCTTGTGCTGGGCCGAACCACCGACGCGGGAGACCGAGATACCGACGTTCAGCGCCGGGCGCTGGCCCGCGTTGAACAGGTCGGACTCCAGGAAGCACTGGCCGTCGGTGATGGAGATGACGTTGGTCGGGATGAACGCCGACACGTCGTTCGCCTTGGTCTCGACGATCGGCAGACCGGTCATCGAACCGGCACCCATGTCGTCGGAGAGCTTCGCGCAGCGCTCCAGCAGACGCGAGTGCAAGTAGAAGACGTCGCCCGGGTAGGCCTCGCGGCCCGGCGGACGGCGCAGCAGCAGCGACACGGCGCGGTAGGCGTCGGCCTGCTTCGACAGGTCGTCGAAGATGATCAGGACGTGCTTGCCGGCGTACATCCAGTGCTGACCGATGGCGGAACCGGTGTACGGCGCCAGGTACTTGAAGCCGGCCGGGTCGGACGCCGGGGCGGCGACGATCGTCGTGTACTCGAGCGCGCCGGCCTCTTCCAGGGCGCCGCGAACGGACGCGATGGTCGAGCCCTTCTGGCCGATGGCGACGTAGATGCAGCGGACCTGCTTGTTCACGTCGCCCGAGCGCCAGTTGTCGCGCTGGTTGATGATCGTGTCGACGGCCAGAGCGGTCTTGCCGGTCTGACGGTCACCGATGACCAGCTGACGCTGACCACGGCCGATCGGCACCATCGCGTCGATGGCCTTGTAGCCGGTCTGCATCGGCTCGTGGACCGACTTGCGGACCATGACGCCGGGGGCCTGCAGCTCGAGGGCGCGGCGGCCCTCGGTCGCGATCTCGCCGAGGCCGTCGATCGGGTTGCCGAGCGGGTCGACAACGCGGCCGAGGTAGCCCTCGCCTACGCCGACGGAGAGCACCTCGCCGGTGCGCTGCACCGACTGGCCCTCCTCGATACCGCTGAACTCGCCGAGGACGACCGCACCGATCTCCCGCTCCTCGAGGTTGAGGGCGAGACCGAGGGTGCCATCCTCGAACTTCAGCAGCTCGTTCGCCATGGCGGAGGGAAGACCCTCCACCTTCGCGATGCCGTCGCCGGCAACGCTGACCGTTCCGACCTCCTCGCGCGAGGCCGCGTCCGGCTGGTACGACTGGACAAAGTTCTCCAGTGCGTCCCGGATCTCCTCCGGCCGGATCGTGAGCTCCGCCATCTGGGTTCCCTGCTCTCCTTGTTGGGCCTGAAGCTTCTTAGGGGTCTGGGGGCGACCCCCAGGAATCTTCTGCAAGTTCTGCACGGCCCAACCGGGCCGCTGGAAATGCTTCTTGTGTTGGGTGGCCGGTCAGCCGGCCATGCGGCGGGTCGCCTCGCTGAGGCGGTCCGCGATGGTGCCGTCGATGACCTCGTCGCCGACCCGCACCACGATCCCGCCGAGGACCGTGGGGTCCACGTCGAGGTTCAGGTGCATCTGGCGGCCGTACAGCTTGGCCAGGACGGCGCCGAGGCGCTGCTTCTGCACGTCGCTGAGCGGAACCGCGGAGGTCACCGTGGCGACCATGCGGCTGCGGCGCTCGGCTGCGAGCTTGGAGAGGGACTCCAGTCCCGCTTCCAGGCTGCGGCCACGCGGGTGCGTGACGAGGCGCGCGACCAGACGCTCGCTGACCGGGTTGGCCTTGCCACCGAGGAGGCTGGCGAGCAGCGCACCCTTGGCGGAACCGGGGGCCGTACGGTCGGTCAGCGCGGCGCGCAGCTCGGTGCTCGATGCGACGATCCGGCCGAAGCGGAACAGCTCGTCCTCGACGTCGTCGAGCGCGCCGGACCGGTGTGCACCGGTGAGCTCGGCGGTGTCCGCCAGCTCCTCCAGCGCGTCCACCAGGTCACGCGGCCGCGACCAGCGCGAGCGGACCATGCCGGACACCAGGTCGAGGGTCTCCCCGCCCACCTGGCCGTTCAGCAGACGACCCACCAGCTCGGCCTTGGCCTCGCCGGCCTGCGCCGGGTCCGTGATGACCCGACGCAGCGAGACCTCACGGTCGAGCATCGCGG
Source organism: Streptomyces sp. NPDC059917 (assembly GCF_042730635.1). Taxonomy (NCBI): domain Bacteria; kingdom Bacillati; phylum Actinomycetota; class Actinomycetes; order Kitasatosporales; family Streptomycetaceae; genus Streptomyces; species Streptomyces sp. NPDC059917. Next base: position 65,816 of record NZ_JBHWLC010000009.1, on the reverse strand, counting down.
TGACGGCAGCCAGCTCACCGGCGAGGTTCGCCACGTCGACGGACGTGTTGTCCGTCAGCGCGTCGAGACGCTCGCGTGCGGCGGCCAGAGCCTCGCGGCTCGCTCCGTTCATCGGGCAGCCTCGGCCTTCTCCTCGAGCTCGCCGAGGAAGCGGTCGATCGTGCGGCTCTGTCGGGCGTGGTCCTCGAGGGACTCGCCGACGAGCTTGCCGGCCAGGTCGGTGGCGAGCTTGCCCACGTCCTGACGCAGCGCCTGAGACGCGGCCTTGCGGTCGGCCTCAATCTGGGCGTGGCCGGCAGCGATGATCTCCTCACGCTGCCGCTGGCCCTCTGCGCGCAGTTCTTCCTTGAGCGCAGTGCCCTGCTCCAGCGCGTCCTGGCGCAGGCGGGCAGCCTCGTGCCGGGCCTCGGCGAGCTGAGCCCTGTACTGCTCCAGCACGCTCTGGGCCTCGGTCTGGGCCGACTCGGCCTTCTCGATACCGCCTTCGATGGCCTCGCGACGCTGTTCCAGAACCTTGTTGATGTTCGGGAGGAGCTTCTTCGCGAGGACGCCGAAGACGATGACGAAGGCGATCAGACCGATGACGAGCTCGGGGATCGGCGGGACGAGGGGATTCTGAATCTCCTCGGCTGCCAGCGGTACCAGGGCGATCACATCAGTGCCTTCCGTCGAAAATGTTTCTCAGTCGCGAGAGATCAAGAAGGGACCGGGTAGACGAAGCCCATGACGAGACCGATCAGGGCGAGCGCCTCACAGAGGACGAAGCCGAGGATCTGGTTCTGGCGGATGAGGCCGGCGGCCTCGGGCTGGCGGGCCAGAGCCTGGGTACCGTTACCGAAGATGATGCCGACGCCGACGCCGGGGCCGATCGCGGCGAGGCCGTAGCCGATCGCTCCGAGGTTGCCCTGGAGGTTGACCGCAGCGAGGGTCTCGAGAGCAGACATGCCGTTTCTTCCTTCTGTTTCACGTGCCGGTGGGGGTTGGCCACCGGATGTATATGGGGGGTGTTTCCGACCGTCAGTGGTGGTCGGCCAGAGCACCCTGGATGTAGCTGCACGAGAGCAGGACGAAGACGTACGCCTGCAGTGCCTGGATGAACAGCTCGAAGACCGTCATCACGAGGACCATCACGAACGAGACGCTCGCGTAAGCGATACCGATGCCGTTGAGCAGGTACCAACTCGCGATGGTGAAGATCAGCAGCAGTACGTGACCCGCGAACATGTTCGCGAAGAGACGGACAGCGTGGGTGAACGGCCGGATGATCATGTTCGACAGGAACTCGAACAGCATGACCACCGGGAACACCGGCCCGAGCGACTTGTCGTACGCGGTCAGGTTCTTGAGGCCGCCGACGAAGCCGTGGCGCTTGAAGGTGAGGCTCACCCACAGCACGTACACGATCGCGGCAAGACCGGCCGGGAATGCGATGACCGACGTGACCGGGAACTGGGCCAGCGGGATGATGGACCAGATGTTCATCATCCAGATGAAGAAGAACAGCGAGACCATGAGCGGGACGTACTTTTCGCCCTCGCGCTTACCAAGCGTCTCGTAGACCACTCCGCGGCGGACGAAGTCGTAACCGGCCTCGCCGACCATCTGCAGCTTGCCGGGGATCAGCTTCGGCTTGCGGAAAGCAGCCCAGAAGAACCCCACGACGATGAGCGAGCTCAGCAAAGCCAGGACAATCGGCTTGTTGACCTCGATACCGCCGACCGTGAACATCGGCTTGAACAAGAAGGAGTGCAGGCCGGGGGTCGGGAAGCCGCACCCTTCGAAGATGTGACAATCAGTCTCGAAGGCGAGCGTCGTGGCGTCACTCACCGCGAGCTCCTTCAACTTGACGCATGGGTACGGCAACCTCATTGTGTCGGCGCGGCCTGCGACCGCGGAACGGCACTGGACTGGACTGGCGGATACCTATGTGCGGCGATTGAGTACCAAGGGCCAACAACGCTCATCTGTCGCCCCTGCACGCCGCCCGCGCAAACCTGCCGCAGTTGTGGCGAGACGATAGCAAACGAGCGGAAGCCTCTTTACACCCGGCCTACACACTACGAGGGCGTGCTGGCCCCTTCTGGCTCCACATAAAGGATTTTCGACTTCATGTGCGCCCGCACTTGCGCGGCCATCCAAACGAGAGTGGCTGCGAGCAGGGTGAAGGCGGTGCACTTGGTGTCGAAGACCGCGACGCGCTTGACGATGCTCAGCACGATCATCAGTACAAGGATCTGCGTCGTGTAGAGCAACAGACCCATCATCTGGAAGAGATGGGGCAAGGAACGAGCGGTCCGCTGAAGGGCGATCAGCCCTCCCCCCATGAACACGAGGACGAGTGCCGCGCCGAAGGCGGCACCCAGCGCGCCCTTGCCGCCCGCGAGGGCAGCACTGACCGCGATCCCGATACCGCCGACGACGGTCGTGGGGACGAAGCAGTACAGGAGTGTTCGGGCGTCGTTGGACTGCATGACGGCAGCTCCTCCGGCGAGGTGTTGGTGGGGTCTGGTCACCGCCAGTGGACGGATGTGACCGGGAGTAACTTGCGTGTGAGGGAAGACGGTTCGCACTGCACGGTCTTCGCGCACTCATCCCGGGCGCTTGCGAACGGTATCACAAAGTATTTGATGCAGACTTTACTCAACTATTATGCCGCTCGTCACACGGATGGGTCAACGCTCGCTCACCTGAGCAGCCGCGCGCGGGTCCAGGAGCCTGACGAGAGGCTGTGTCCGGGACCAGTATCTACGGTCGCGGACGAGCCCCCGCCCAGCGGGACGGGTGTCGGCGCGCACCTAACTTCGTGCGAATGATTCGGCCGGACCGCCCGCCGCGCCCGGTCACCCTCGTGGGGCGCCGACGGCGATGGCCGGGAACGGTGCGGCCGACCCCTTACTACGCACCCACTCCTCCCCTGGATATGTTGTCCGGGGGCGGGCCGGTGTTTCGGGGCCGTCGGTCCCGAAGCCGGGAGGAGCGTCAAGCAGTTGAGTCACCAGAACCACGCCGTGGTCCCCCGCCCCGCACCCGCGGGGCGGCTGATGGCCATCAGCGACCTGCACGTGCGCTACGACCGCAACCGGGAGATCGTCCGGGACCTGCGGGCGGACTCGGCGGACGACTGGCTCATCGTGGCCGGTGACGTCGGCGAGACGGTGTCCGACATCCGGGACTCGCTCTCCCTGTTGCAGGAACGATTCGCCCGGGTGATCTGGGTGCCGGGGAACCACGAGCTGTGGACCGACCCGAGCGACCCGGTGCAGCTGCGGGGCGAGGCGAAGTACCGACACCTGGTGGACATCTGCCGGGAGCTGGGCGTCATCACCCCGGAGGACCCGTACCCGGTGTGGCACGGGGAGAACGGCCCGGTCGCCGTCGTCCCGCTCTTCCTCCTCTACGACTACACCTTCCGGCCCGCCGGAGCGGTGTCCCGGGCGCACGCCCTCGAACTGGCCGACGAGGCCGGGGTGATCTGCACCGACGAGTTCCTGCTGCACCCCGATCCGTACCCGAGCCGCGAGGCGTGGTGCCGGGCCCGGCTGGAGGAGACCCGCGACAGGCTCGACGCGCTGCCGCCCGACCTGCCCACCGTGCTGGTCAACCACTTCCCCCTGGTCCGCGAACCCACCCGCGTCCTGCGCTACCCCGAGTTCGCGCTGTGGTGCGGCACCGAGGAGACGGCCGACTGGCACCGCCGCTACCGCGCGGCCGCGGTGGTCTACGGCCACCTGCACATCCCGCGCACCATCCACTGCGACGGGGTGCCGCACCACGAGGTGTCCCTCGGCTACCCCAGGGAGTGGGAGCGCCGCGCCACCCCGCCCGGCCGACCGGTCCAGATCCTGGCGGGCGCCGCCCCGACGGACCCCGCCCGCAGCCGGTGAACCGCCCCCGCCGGGGAACCGACGGCGGGACGAGCAAGAGGTAAGTCATGATCGAGTTGCTGTTGCCGTCGCACGTCCGGTCCTTCGATTCCTTCGAGGACGTGCCGTTCTCGTCGCTGTACCCCGAGGAGGCGGCCCTCGTCCGCAACTCGGTCGAGCACCGCCGCCGCGAGTTCGCCACCGCGCGGTACTGCGCCCACCGGGCGCTGGCCGCCCTCGGCGTCCCGCCCGCGCCCCTGCTCGCGACACCGCGGGGGACTCCCCTGTGGCCCGCCTCGGTGCGGGGCTCGATCACCCACGCCACCGGCTACCGCGCCGCGGTCGTCGCCGACGCGTCGCGGGTCGCCGCCGTCGGGATCGACGCGGAACTGGACCGCCCGCTCCCCGACGGCGTGCTCGAGAGCATCGCCCTCCCGCCGGAACGGGCACAGGTGAGACGGCACACGGCCCTGCACCCCGGCATCAACTGGGGGAAGGTGCTCTTCAGCGCCAAGGAGTGCTTCTACAAGGCGTGGTTCCCGCAGACCTCGCGGGAGCTGGAGTTCGAGGACGCCCACATCCGGATCGATCCGCTGGCCGGGACCTTCTCCGCGCGCCTGCTCCCGCCGGCACTGGTCTCCGCCGAACCGGAGCTGAGCGCCGTCTCGGGCCGGTGGACGGTGCACGACGGGGTCATCGTCACCGCGATCGTCCTGGACGCCCCGCCGTCCGAGCGCGACCCGCGGGCCCACGGGCCCGGCCGGCTGCGCGCCCCCGCACGCTCGCTTTCCTGAGGCCCGGGGCGGCAGTCCGGTCAGGCCCGCTCGCGGTCCCTCGTACGGCCGTTGGCCGGGCGGCTGGACAGTGCGGTGGCGCCGTGGAGACCGTAGGAGGCCGGGGTCCGTTCCAGGGCCTCCTCCGGCGGTCCGGCGGGGGACCCGGCGCGCACGGCCTCGACGGCGGTGGCCGCGGCCGCGCCCGCCACCGTCGTGCGCCGACGCCGGTAGCGCGGCGGCAGGAAGGACTCGGCCCAGCGCGGCGCGCGCGGGGTGAAGCGCGGCAGCAGGAGCAGTACGAGCCCGACCGCGCTCAGCGCGACGATCACGAGGACGATCAGCATCGAGGCGGAGTGCACCGAGTACGCCAGCGCCCCGAAGGCGATCAGCGCCGACCAGAAGTACATGATCAACACGGCGCGGCTGTGCGAGTGCCCGACCTCCAGCAACCGGTGGTGCAGGTGTCCGCGGTCGGCGGCGAAGGGCGACTGGCCGTTCCAGGTGCGCCGGACGATGGCCAGGACCAGGTCCGCCACGGGGATCGCGATGATCGTCAGCGGCAGCAGCAGCGGGATGAAGACGGGCAGCATGGCGTGGGTCGCGTTGCGCTCACCACCGGCGAACAGGGCCATCGCGTCCGGGTCCACCTGCCCGGTGATGGAGATGGCGGAGGCGGCCAGCACGAGGCCGATCAGCATCGACCCGGAGTCGCCCATGAAGATCCGCGCGGGGTGCATGTTGTGCGGCAGGAAGCCGATGCACATGCCCATCAGGATCGCCGCGAAGAGCGTCGCGGGGGCGGCGGCCTCGATCGCGTAGCCGAACCAGATGCGGTAGGCGTAGAGGAAGAACGCGGCGGCGGCGATGCAGACCAGACCGGCGGCGAGACCGTCGAGTCCGTCCACGAAGTTCACGGCGTTGATGGTGATGACGACGAGCGCGACGGTGAGCAGGTTGCCCTGCCACTGGGTGAGCGAGACGGTGCCGATGCCGGGGACCGGGATCCACAGGACGGTGAGGCCCTGCATGACCATCACGCCCGCGGAGATCATCTGTGCGCCGAGCTTGATCAGGGCGTCGATCTCGAACTTGTCGTCGAGGACGCCGATCAACCAGATCAGCGCCGCTCCGGAGAGCAGCGCCCGCGGTTCGTTCGACAGCTCGAAGACGCCGTTGAGGTTCGGCAGGTGGTCGGCGACGAGCAGGCCCGCGCACAGTCCGCCGAACATCGCGATGCCGCCGAGTCGTGGGGTGGGCTCGCGGTGCACGTCGCGCGCGCGGATCTTGGGCATCGCACCGGCGGCGATCGCGAACTTCCGTACCGGCCCGGTGAGCAGGTACGTCACCGCCACCGTGACGCAGAGCGTCAGCAGATATTCACGCACGGGCTGCCCCAGATGTATCGCCGGCCATCTCAGCCCCACACATTAGCCGCGATGTCCCCCCGTAAGGGGACGCAGGCGGACCCCGAACCGGTTGCACTACCCCCTGTTCTCGCCGGTTACTCCCCGTACGGGGGAAAACCCAGGGCCAGTTCGGCGATCTCCGCCCGGACGCGGGCGGGGTCGCCCCCGGTCAGGGCCGCCGTGAGGAGGGTGGCGATCCGGGCCATCTCCGTCTCCCCCATGCCCTGGGTGGTCACCGCCGCGGTGCCGAGCCGCAGGCCGCGCTGGTCCCCGTACGGCAGGGCGCAGGTGTCCAGCACCAGGCCCGCGGCGGCCAGGCGGCCCCGCGCGGTGGGGCCGTCGACGCCGAGGGGCGCCGGGTCGGCCGTGATCAGGTGGGTGTCGGTGCCGCCGGTGGTGACCGCGAGTCCGCGCACGCGCAGTGCTTCGGCCAGGGTGCGGGCGTTGGCGACGACCCGGTGGGCGTAGGTGGTGAAGGCCGGGGTCGCGGCCTCGCCGAAGGCGACGGCCTTGGCGGCGATGGTGTGCATCTGCGCGCCGCCCTGGGTGAGCGGGAAGACGGCGCGGTCGATCCGCTCCGCGAACTCGGCGCCGCACAGGATCATGCCGCCGCGGGGGCCGCGCAGCACCTTGTGGGTGGTGGCGCAGACGACGTCCGCGTACGGGACCGGGCTCGGTGCGGCGCCGCCCGCGACCAGCCCGATGGGGTGGGAGGCGTCCGCGATGAGGAGGGCCCCGACCTCGTCGGCGATCTCGCGGAAGGCCGAGTACTCGGGGTGGCGGGGGTAGGAGATGGAGCCGCAGACGATCGCCTCGGGGCGGTGCCTTCGAGCCAGCTCCTGGACCTGGAGGTAGTCGATGAGACCGGTCCGGGCGTCGACCCCGTAGCCGACGAAGTCGAACCAGCGGCCGGAGAGGTTCGCGGGGGAACCGTGCGTGAGGTGGCCGCCGTACGGGAGCCCCATGGCCAGCACGGTGGCGCCGGGGCGCAGCAGCGCGGCGTAGGCGGCGAGCACGGCGGCGGAGCCGGAGTGCGGCTGGACGTTGGCGTGCTCGGCGCCGAAGAGGGCCCGGGCCCGCTCCACCGCCACGCGCTCGGCCTGGTCGGCGTACTCGCAGCCGCCGTGGTGGCGGGCGCCGGGGTAGCCCTCGGCGTACTTGTTCGCGAGGGCGGAGCCGAGGGTGGCCAGGACGGCGCGGGAGGTGAAGTTCTCGGCCGCGATGAGCTGGAGGCTCTCGGCCTGGCGCAGCGCCTCGCCGGCGAGGACGTCGGCCATCAGCGGATCCTGGCGGCGCAGGGTGTCCGTCGGCTGGGTGATGACGCTCATGGCGCGGCTCCGACGCGGTGGGTGGACCGGGTAGCCCAACTCTAGGCCCGCCCACCCTTTCCCGCCCGGGGACGCCGACGAGCTACCGGCCCGCCCGACGCCTCCGGCGGCGCCTCAAACGCCGGCGCGGCTACATCGACCCCACCAGCGGCACCACGATCCAGCCCGCCCGGCGATTGAGGGCACCGCCCGGCCGCAGGGCGCCCACAGGGGGGCCGCCGCGTCCGGCCCGCCCGGGGGTCAGTGGCGGTCGCCGACGCCCGTCAGGGCGGTGACCACCGGGTCCAGCGCCTGCTGGATCTCGTCCCCGATCGAGCGGAAGAACGTGATCGGCGCACCGTACGGGTCGTACACCTCGTCCGCGTCGGGCGACGGCGCCAACAGCCACCCCCGCAGCGCCGCGGCAGCCCGCACCAGCGCCCGCGCCCGCTCCGCCATGCCGTCGTCGAGCGGCGGCAGCGTGGCGGGGTCTATCGCCCGGACCAGCCGGGTGAACTCCTTGAGCGTGAAGGTCCGCAGTCCGGCCGAGTGCCCCATCGAGATGACCTGCGCCCGGTGGTCCCGCGTGGCGGTCAGCACCAGGTCGGCGCGTATGACGTGCTCGTCGAGCAGCTCCCGCCCGATGAACCCGCTCGCGTCGGCACCGAAGTCCGCCAGGACGGCCGCCGCGTTCGCCTCCATGGGCGCACCCTCGTGCCCCCAGGTCCCGGCGCTCTCGACGATGAGCCCACCGGCCGGCGCCCCGCCCAGGCGGTGGGTCAGGGCATGCCGGGTCAGCCGCTCGGTGATGGGCGAGCGGCAGACGTTGCCGGTACTGACGTGGAGTATGCGGAAGGCGTCCCCTCCGGCCCTTGCTATGCCACGCCCCTCAGGGCTCACGGGGCCACCTCGAGGTCGGGTACGACCTCGCGCAGCTGGTCCGCGGTCAACGCCCCCTCGCGCAGCAGGACGGGAACCTTCCCGGTGACGTCGACGATCGACGACGGCTGCATGCCGGGGGTCGGCCCGCCGTCCAGGTACACGGACACGGAGTCGCCGAGCATCTCGCGGGCGGCGTCGCAGTCCTCCGGCGCCGGGTGACCGGTGAGGTTCGCCGAGGAGACGGCCATCGGCCCGACCTCGGTCAGCAGCTCGATCGCGACGGGGTGCAGCGGCATGCGCACGGCCACGGTGCCGCGCGTCTCGCCGAGGTCCCAGGCCAGCGACGGCTGGTGCTTGGCGACGAGGGTCAGCGCGCCGGGCCAGAAGGCGTCGACCAGCTCCCAGGCCTGCTCGGTGAAGTCCGTGACCAGGCCGTGCAGGGTGTTCGGGGAGCCGATGAGCACGGGCGTGGGCATGTTGCGGCCCCGCCCCTTGGCGGCCAGCAGGTCGCCGACGGCCTCCGCGCTGAAGGCGTCCGCACCGATCCCGTAGAGCGTGTCCGTGGGCAGCACGACGAGTTCGCCGCGGCGAACGGCGGATGCGGCTTCGCGAAGGCCCGTCTTGCGGTCCGTCGCGTCGTTGCAGTCGTATCGCCGGGCCATCAGCGGGCCTCCTCGTGCGGGGTGATCGTGGCAGGGGTGTGCACCGGACGGATGGGGCTCGTCACGGCATGGCCTTGCGGGCGGTGGCGAAGCGCGGCCGGTTGTTCAGGTCGGGGTGGTCGGCGGCATCGGCCCAGCCCCGCTCGTCGGCGAAGATCCACGGCACCTGGCCGCCCTGGGTGTCGGCGTGCTCGATGACGACGATCCCGCCGGGACGCAGCAGCCGGTGGGCGGTGCGTTCGATGCCGCGGATGGTGTCGAGGCCGTCCTCGCCGGAGAAGAGGGCCATCTCCGGGTCGTGGTCGCGGGCCTCGGGGGCGACGTACTCCCACTCGGTGAGCGGGATGTACGGCGGGTTGGAGATCACCAGGTCGACCTGGCCGTCCAGCTCGGGCAGCGCGCTGAGCGCGTCGCCCTGGTGGACGGTGACCCGGGACCCCTCGGCGTTCTTGCGGGTCCACTGGAGGGCGTCCTCGGACAGCTCCACCGCGTGCACGCGCGAGCGCGGGACCTCCTGCGCCATGGCGAGCGCGATGGCGCCCGAGCCGGTGCAGAGGTCCACGATCAGCGGTTCGACGACGTCCATCGCCCGTACGGCCTGTATGGCCCAGTCCACGACGGACTCGGTCTCCGGTCGCGGGACGAAGACGCCCGGTCCCACCTGGAGCTCCAGGTAGCGGAAGAAGGCGCGGCCGGTGATGTGCTGGAGCGGCTCGCGCGCTTCGCGGCGGGCGATGGTCTCCCAGTACCGGGCGTCGAAGTCGCCGTCCTTGACCGTGTGCAGTTCACCCCGTTTGACGCCGTGCACGAAGGCGGCGAGTTCCTCCGCGTCGAAGCGGGGGGAGGGTACGCCTGCGGCGGCCAGCCGCTGGGTGGCCTGGGCCACCTCGGCAAGCAGCAGACTGCGGGGGCCTGGGGGTCGCCCCCCAGATTGTGGCTGCACGCTGGTCCTCCGGGCTGCTGTCGTACGGGTGGGACGGACGGAAGGGTTACTGCGCGGCCGCGAGCTTGGCGGCGGAGTCCGCGTCGACACAGGCCTGGATGACCGAGTCGAGGTCGCCGTCGAGCACCTGGTCCAAGTTGTACGCCTTGAAGCCGGTCCGGTGGTCCGAGATCCGGTTTTCCGGGAAGTTGTACGTGCGGATCTTCTCGGACCGGTCGACGGTGCGCACCTGGCTGCGGCGCACGTCGGAGGCCTCCTGCTCGGCGGCCTCCTGGGCGGCGGCCAGCAGGCGCGAACGCAGGATGCGCATGGCCTGCTCCTTGTTCTGGAGCTGGCTCTTCTCGTTCTGGCAGGACGCCACGACACCGGTCGGCACGTGCGTGATGCGCACGGCGGAGTCGGTGGTGTTGACGGACTGGCCGCCGGGGCCGGACGAGCGGTACACGTCGATCCGCAGGTCGTTCATGTTGATCTCGACCTCGACCTCCTCGGCCTCCGGGGTGACGAGCACGCCCGCGGCGGAGGTGTGGATGCGGCCCTGGGACTCGGTGGCCGGAACCCGCTGGACGCGGTGCACGCCGCCCTCGTACTTCAGGCGGGCCCAGACGCCCTGGCCGGGCTCGGTCGCGCCGTTGCCGCCCTTGGTGCGCACGGAGACCTGGACGTCCTTGTAGCCGCCCAGCTCGGACTCGGTGGCGTCGATGATCTCGGTCTTCCAGCCGACGCGCTCCGCGTAGCGCAGGTACATGCGCAGCAGGTCACCGGCGAAGAGGGCGGACTCGTCGCCGCCCGCGCCCGCCTTGACCTCCAGGAGCACGTCCTTGTCGTCGCTGGGGTCGCGCGGAACGAGCAGCAGGCGGAGCTTTTCGGTCAGCTCGACGCGCTGGGCGCTCAGTTCCTTGACCTCCGCGGCGAAGTCGGGGTCGTCGGCCGCGAACTCCTTGGCGGTCTCGATGTCCTCCGCCGTCTGCTTCCACGCCCGGAACGTCGCGACGATCGGGGTCAGCTCCGCGTAGCGCTTGTTGAGCTTGCGCGCGTTGGCCTGATCGGAGTGGACCGACGGGTCGGCGAGCTTCTTCTCAAGATCGGCGTGCTCGCCGATCAGGTCCTCGACCGCCTCGAACATCGGGGGCTCCTGGGGTGAAAAGTACGAACGGGCTGCGGAAGGGCTCTGGCACCGCGTGGGGCCAGGACGACAAAGGCGCCGGTCCGGCCGCCCCCGCGCGTGGTGGGGGCGGCCGTAGACCGGCGCCGTGGGCTCGCTACTTCGAGCCGGCAGCCTTGCCGAAGCGGGCCTCGAAGCGGGCCACGCGGCCACCGGTGTCGAGGATCTTCTGCTTGCCCGTGTAGAACGGGTGGCACTCGGAGCAGACCTCGGCACGGATGGTGCCCTCGGCCAGCGTGCTACGGGTGGTGAACGACGCGCCACAGGTGCAGCTGACCTGGGTCTCGACGTACTGGGGGTGGATGTCGCTCTTCAAGGTGTCTCCTAGATCGGGAGGGCGCCGGGTCGCAGGGGCCGAATTGCGCGCTGCGTGAACCGGGGCCGACGGACCAGTCTGCCAGGACCGGGCCGCCTGTCAAAATTCAGGACGCCAGCCATAACGGGCACGGGAGCTCCGGTATTCCTACTGGACGATCGAACCGGCCCCGCTCTTGTCATTGGCGGAGTTCTGCGTGGCCTCTTCGGGTATCGGCCGGTCACCGCGCAGGGCCTCCCAGACCTGCTTGGACTCCTTCTCCAGCGGGACGACCCGGTCCTTGTCCTTGGGGTAGTCCATCACCGGCAGGGTGACCATGTGCATGTTCTCGGCCCCGAGGCCCTGCAGCCCGGCGGCGAAGCCCATGAGGGACTTGACGTCGCCGAGGCCCTTGTCGGTGGTGATCGCCTTGGTGGCGGTGTCCGCGACGGCCAGCAGCCGCTTGGGGTTGTCGAACACCCCGATGCTCTTGACCTGCTTGATCAGTGCCTTGATGAAGGCCTGCTGGAGCTGTATTCGGCCGAGGTCGCTGCCGACGCCGACGCTCTTGCGGGTGCGGACCAGGCCGAGGGCCTGCTCGCCGTTGAGCTTGTGGGAGCCGGCCGGGAGGTCGAGGTGGCTGCCCTTGTCGTCCTTGATCGGCTTGGTGGTGACGATCGGGACGCCCCCCAGGCTGTCGACGATCTTCTTGAAGCCGGTGAAGTCGACCTCGATGTAGTGGTCCATCCGGATCCCCGACATCGATTCGACGGTCTTGACCGCGCAGGCGGCGCCGCCGACCGTGTACGCCTCGTTGAACTGCTCGAAGGTGGCCTTCGCCGTCTTCCCGTTGCTCATCGTGCAGGCCGGTCTGTTGATCATGGTGTCGCGCGGTATCGAGACGATGCTCGCCTGCTTGTGGCCGTCGTAGAGGTGGACGACCATCGCGGTGTCGGAGCGCGCCGAACCGCCGTCGTCGGCGCCGTACTCCGCGTTGTCGCCGCCGCGCGAGTCGGAGCCGAGCACGAGGATGTCCATCGAGCCGTTGTCCACGTTCTGCGGGCGGTCCTTGCCGAGCGCGGCGTCGATGTCCACGCTCTTCAGGTTGCCGTTGTACTTCACGTAGAAGTACCCCAGGCCCGCCCCACCCAGGAGGACCACCCCCGCCGCGGTCCAGGCGGTGATGGTCAGGGCCCTGCGGCGCTTCGTCGTCGGTTTCCGGCGGCTGCGCCTGGCGGCACGCCGGCCGCTGCCCCTGCTGTCCTGGCTCATGCTCTCCTCAGTCCTGATGTCCCGGCGACCCGGTCCGGACGCCACCCCCGTTGCCGAATGTCCTCTCCTTCAGACGGTCCAGCGGACCCTAGGGTTCCATGCCGAATGTGACCATTCGGTGATGAACGTCCATCCGATCATCCTGCGGACGCTTCGCGCAACGGCCCTGCCACCTGCACCTTCGTCCGGCGGGCGCGGGTCCCCCGGGGCCCCCGCCCCTGTGGTGAAGGTCGCACGGGCCCCCGCACGCGAAACCGCCCCCGCCGGTGACCCGGCGGGGGCGGTTCCGTGTGGCTGCCCGTGGTGCGGCGGCGCGGAGATCAGTCGTCGTTCTTGCCCGACGGCGTGGTCTTCGCGATCTGCATCAGGAACTCGGCGTTCGACTTCGTCTGCTTCATCTTGTCGAGCAGCAGCTCGATCGCCTGCTGCGAGTCGAGCGCGTGCAGCACCCGGCGCAGCTTCCAGACGATGGCGAGCTCCTCGCTGTTGAGGAGGATCTCCTCCTTGCGGGTGCCCGAGGGGTCGACGTCGACGGCCGGGAAGATCCGCTTGTCCGCGAGCTTGCGGTCGAGCTTGAGCTCCATGTTGCCGGTGCCCTTGAACTCCTCGAAGATCACCTCGTCCATGCGCGAGCCGGTGTCGACGAGCGCGGTGGCCAGGATGGTCAGCGAGCCGCCGTCCTCGATGTTGCGCGCGGCACCGAAGAAGCGCTTCGGCGGGTAGAGCGCGGTCGAGTCGACACCACCGGACAGGATGCGGCCGGAGGCCGGGGCCGCGAGGTTGTACGCGCGTCCCAGACGGGTGATCGAGTCCAGCAGGACGACCACGTCGTGACCCAGCTCGACGAGGCGCTTGGCGCGCTCGATGGCCAGCTCGGCGACGGTGGTGTGGTCCTCGGCCGGGCGGTCGAAGGTCGAGGAGATGACCTCGCCCTTGACCGACCGCTGCATGTCGGTGACCTCTTCCGGACGCTCGTCGACCAGGACGACCATCAGGTGGCACTCGGGGTTGTTGACCGTGATCGCGTTGGCGATCGCCTGCATGATCATGGTCTTGCCGGTCTTCGGCGGGGCCACGATCAGACCGCGCTGGCCCTTGCCGATCGGCGCGACGAGGTCGATGATGCGGGTCGTCAGCACGCCCGGGTCGGTCTCCAGACGGAGCCGGTCCTGGGGGTACAGCGGGGTCAGCTTCTGGAACTCCGGGCGGCCGCGGCCCGATTCGGGCGCCATGCCGTTGCACGAGTCGAGGCGCACGAGCGCGTTGAACTTCTCGCGGCGCTCGCCGTCCTTGGGCTGGCGCACCGCGCCGGTGACGTGGTCGCCCTTGCGCAGACCGCTCTTGCGGACCTGGGCGAGGGAGACGTACACGTCGTTCGGGCCGGGCAGGTAGCCCGAGGTCCGGATGAACGCGTAGTTGTCGAGGATGTCGAGGATGCCCGCGACGGGGATCAGGACGTCGTCGTCGGCGACCTGCGGCTCGTTCGGCGTGAACTCGTCGCGGCCGCGACGGCCACGGCGGTCGCGGTAGCGGCCGCGGCGGCCGCGCCGACCGTCCTCGTCGAAGTCGTCCTGCGGACCGTTGTCCTGCTGGCGGTCCTGACGGCCCTGGCCCTGGCCGCCCTGCTGCTGGCCCTGACCCTGCTGACCCTGGCCACGGCCCTGGCGGCCGCCCTGACGGTCCTGGCGGTCGGCGCGCTCGGCGCCGCCCTGCTGCTGGCCCTGGCCGCCCTGCTGCTGGCCCTGACCCTGCTGGCCCTGCTGGCCCTGGCCCTGGTCGTCGCCCTTGCCGCGGTCGCGGCGCTCGCGCTGGCGCTCGGTACGGTCGCCCCGCTCGGCACGGTCGCCGCGGTCGCGCCGGTCCCGGCGGGTGCGGCCCTCGGCGGCCTCCTGACCGGAGACGGCCGTGGCCGCCTCGGCCTTGGCGTCGGGCTGCGCGGTGACGGCCGCGGTGGCGGTCTCGGGCTTGGTCTCGACCTGCACGACCGCGGCGGGGGCCGCGGACTCCGGGCTGCCGGAGGGGGCCGTGGCGCGGCGGCGCCGACGCTCGACCGGCTGGTCGTCCGCCGCGCGCTCGGCTTCGCCCGCGCGGGAGGTGGGGCCACCGGCCGGCTGGCCGGGGATGTCGATCTGGGCCTGCGCGGCGGGCTTCTCGGCGGGCGCCGCGGCGGCGGCCTCGCCCGTGCGGGCCTTGCTGGTGGCGCGACGCTTCGGCTTGGCCTCGGCGGTGTCGGCGGGGGCCGCGGCCTTGGCGGCGGAGGCGCCACCGGCCTGCGTCTCCTTGATGACCTCGATCAGCTGGCTCTTGCGCATCCGCGCGGTGCCCCTGATGCCGAGGCCCGACGCGACCTGCTGCAGCTCGGCCAGGACCATGCCCTCGAGGCCGGTGCCGGAGCGGCGACGCTTGGGTGCGGCGCCCGCGGCGGAGGCACTGGTGTCGACAGTGGTGTCGGCAGCGCCCATCAGATCGGTGGTGTCGCTCACGAAGGGTCCTTCCCTGGAGCGGACGTCGGCCTGTCTGGCTCGGCGACCGGTTGTGCTGTCCGACAACGGGCCATGACTTGATGGGTCGTGGACCGCGGCCGGGGCGGTGGTCCGCCGGCAGAGATACCGCGGCGGAGGGAAACGTGCATGGGTTCCGGCGAGAAGCCCCCGAGCTGGAAGCGTGGGAATGTCACGCCGATTCCGGAGCGTGCTCGAAACTGCTTGGCAATGATCAAAGCAGTTGGGGAGGCTCCCGGAAGAAAGGTGGTCCCTGATGGGGACACTGAGCACCGAGCCATGGCGGCTTCGGATGCGCACTTGAGACTAACACTACCGGATCCAACAGATATTCCCCCTCTCAGTCACCGGCAATAGCGCCCGTCCGCGGGGGCGGCCTGCCCGGCCGCCCCGCCCCCTGGCGGCTGTGGTCTAGCCGCCCTGGCTGCCCAACGGAAGGACGCTCGCGCCCGCCGCGTCGAGGGCCAGCCGGTTGGCCGCCCACCCTTCGCCCGCGAGCTGCGCGACCTTGTCGGCCGCGTCGTTGTCGGCCAGCGCGAGGACCGTGGGTCCGGCGCCGGAGATGACCGCGGGGATCCCGTCCGCCCGCAGCCTGTTGACGAGTGCCACGCTCTCGGGCATCGCCGGGGAGCGGTACTCCTGGTGGAGCCGGTCCTCGGTGGCGGGGAGCAGCAACTCGGGACGCCTGGTCAGGGCTTCGACGAGCAGGGCCGCGCGACCCGCGTTGGCGGCGGCGTCCACGTGCGGGACGGAGCGGGGCAGCAGGCCCCGGGCGGTCTCGGTCAGGACCGGCCGGGAGGGGACGAAGACCACCGGAACGATGGAATCCGCGGGCTCCATACGGATGGCCTTGGCGCTGCCCCCGTCCATCCACGCCAGGGTGAACCCGCCGAGCAGACAGGCGGCGACGTTGTCGGGGTGGCCCTCGATCTCGGTGGCCAGTTCCAGCAGGGCGGTGTCGTCGAGGCGCGCCTCGCCGCCTATGGTCACGGCGCGGGCGGCGACGATGCCCGCGCAGATGGCGGCGGAGGAGGAGCCGAGGCCGCGACCGTGCGGGATGCGGTTGGCGCACACGACCTCCAGGCCGCGCGGCTGACCGCCGAGCAGGTCGAAGGCGGTGCGCATGGAGCGCACGAGCAGGTGGCTCTCGTCGCGCGGCAGGTTGTCGGCGCCCTCGCCGGCGATGTCGACGTTCAGGCCGGAGTCGGCGACGCGGACGACCACGTCGTCATAGAGCCCCAGGGCGAGTCCGAAGGCGTCGAAGCCCGGGCCGAGGTTGGCACTGCTGGCGGGAACGCGCACCCGTACGGCGGCGGCGCGGAAAGCTGGACCGGCCACGCTCGATGACACTCCTTGTGACTGTGCGAGATCTCTAACCGTGGATCTTCAGCTGTGAATCTTCGCTGCGAAATGTACTGGAGAACGTACGACACCCGAAGGCCCTCGGGGCAGCACCGCGTCACGTGCGCGATGGCGGATGTCAGTACAGCGTATCGAAGGAAGGTTCTTCTCCGACATAGGGCGCACAGGAGGCGCACGATGCGTGTCGCGGTGCTCCGTCAGGCTTTTGTAGCCCTTCGGGCCGACTTGCCGGATTCCGGAAGGCTCTGGCGAACGCTTCCGGAACCCGGCGACGGCCGCGGCGGGGAGTCGCTCCCGGCCGCGGCCGTCGGATCAGACCAGACCGAGGCGTACGGCGGCGGCCTCGGCGTCGACCGGAACGGTGACCGGCTGCGGGGCGCCCGCGACGGCCCAGTCGGGGTCCTTGAGGCCGTTGCCGGTGACGGTGCACACGATCTTCTGCCCCGGGTCGACCAGGCCCAGCTCGGCGGCCTTGAGCAGACCGGCGACGGACGCGGCCGAGGCGGGCTCGACGAAGACGCCCTCCTGGGCGGCCAACAGGCGGTAGGCGGCCAGGATCTGGCGGTCCGTCACCTCGTCGATGAAGCCGCCCGATTCGTCGCGCGCCTGGAGCGCGTAGTCCCAGGAGGCGGGGTTGCCGATGCGGATCGCGGTGGCGATCGTGTGCGGCTCCTTGACGACCTCGCCGCGCACGATGGGCGCGGAGCCGGAGGCCTGGAAGCCCCAGACGCGGGGGGTGCGGGAGGCGAGGCCGTCGGCCTTGTACTCCTTGAACCCCTTCCAGTACGCGGTGATGTTGCCCGCGTTGCCCACCGGGAGGACGTGGATGTCGGGCGCGTCGCCCAGCGCGTCGACGATCTCGAACGCGGCCGTCTTCTGGCCCTCGATGCGGACCGGGTTGACGGAATTGACCAGCGCGACGGGGTAGTTGTCGGACAGCGCGCGGGCCAGGTCCAGGCAGTCGTCGAAGTTTCCGTCGACCTGGAGGATCTTGGCGCCGTGGATGAGCGCCTGACCCATCTTGCCGAGCGCGATCTTGCCCTGCGGCACGAGGACGGCGGACACCATGCCGGCCCGCACCGCGTAGGCGGCGGCGGAGGCGGAGGTGTTGCCGGTGGAGGCGCAGATGACGGCCTTGGCGCCCTCCTCCTTGGCCTTGGTGATCGCCATGGTCATGCCGCGGTCCTTGAAGGACCCGGTGGGGTTCGCACCCTCGACCTTGAGGTGGACTTCACAGCCGGTGCGCTCGGAGAGCACCTGCGCGGGGACGAGGGGCGTACCGCCTTCGCGGAGCGTGACCACCGGGGTCGTGTCCGTCACCGGAAGCCGGTGCCGGTACTCCTCGATGATGCCCCGCCACTGGTGGGTGCCGTTGTCGGTCATGGGTCCCTTACTCCCCTTCAACACGCATGATGCTGGCGACACCGCGAACGGTGTCCAGCTTCCGCAGTGCCTCGACGGTCCCGGAGAGGGCGGCGTCGGGCGCGCGGTGGGTGACGACGACGAGGGAGGCTTCGTTGCCGACCCCGTCGGGACGTCCTTGCTGCCTAACGGTATCGATGGAGACACCGTGTTCCGCGAACGTGGTCGCCACCTGGGCGAGCACGCCCGGCTTGTCGGCCACGTCCAGGCTGATGTGGTAGCGGGTGACGACCTCGCCCATGGTGCTGACGGGCAGCCGCGTGTACGCCGACTCGCCGGGCCCGGTCACTTCCGCGAGCTTGTTGCGGCAGACGGCCACCAGGTCGCCCAGGACGGCCGACGCGGTCGGCGCGCCGCCCGCGCCCGGACCGTAGAACATCAGCCGTCCGGCGGCCTCGGCCTCGACGAAGACGGCGTTGTACGCCTCCCGGACCGAGGCGAGGGGGTGGCTGAGCGGGATCATCGCCGGGTGGACCCGGGCGGTGACGGACTGGCCGTCGGCGGCGCGCTCCAGGATGGCGAGCAGCTTGATGGTGCAGCCCATCCGCTTGGCGGAGGCGAAGTCGGCGGCGCTGACCTCGGTCATGCCCTCGCGGTAGACGTCGTCGAGGTGCACGCGGGTGTGGAAGGCGATGCCGGCCAGGATCGCGGCCTTGGCGGCGGCGTCGTAGCCCTCGACGTCGGCGGTCGGGTCGGCTTCGGCGTACCCGAGGGCGGTGGCCTCGTCGAGCGCCTCCTGGTAGCCGGCGCCGGTGGAGTCCATCTTGTCGAGGATGAAGTTCGTCGTGCCGTTGACGATGCCCATCACGCGGTTGATCTTGTCGCCGGCGAGGGACTCGCGCATCGGGCGCACCAGCGGGATCGCACCGGCGACGGCGGCCTCGTAGTAGAGGTCGCGGCCGTGCGCGTCGGCCGCCGCGTGCAGGGCGGCGCCGTCCTGGGCGAGCAGCGCCTTGTTCGCCGAGACCACCGAGATGCCGTTCTCGAAGGCGGTGGTGATCAGGGTGCGGGCGGGCTCGATGCCGCCGATGACCTCGATGGCGACGTCGATGTCACCCCGTTTGAGGAGGGCGGTCGCATCGGTGGTGATGAGCGCGGGGTCGATGCCCTCGCGCACCTTGGAGGGCCGCCGCACGGCGACACCTGCCAGCTCGACCGGCGCGCCGATCCTCGCCGCCAGATCGTCGGCGTGCGTCGTCATGATGCGCGCCACCTCTGAGCCGACCACTCCACAGCCCAGCAGCGCCACCTTCAGCGGACGCGTACGCATCATTCGACCCAAACCTTTCGATCCACGGATCGATCTCTGCATCGATCCGTCCATCAGCCCCCGCCACGCGGTCTTGCGCACCAGGTGTGAACAAGTCTCACTCAATGGACAGAACTTTCCATCCTTGGTCCATTGAGTGAGACGGTTATTTCATTATCCGACGTCGATGCGCAGGAGATCTTCCTCCGTGTCACGTCGGACGATCACGCGGGCGGCGCCGTCACGCACGGCGACGACCGGCGGACGCAGCGCGTGGTTGTAGTTGCTCGACATCGAGCGGCAGTACGCGCCGGTCGCGGGCACGGCGATCAGGTCGCCGGGCGCCAGGTCGGCGGGCAGGAAGGCGTCGCGCACGACGATGTCGCCGCTCTCGCAGTGCTTGCCGACGACGCGCGAGAGCATCGGCTCGGCGTCGGACCGGCGCGAGACCAGGGCCACGCTGTATTCGGCGTCGTAGAGGGAGGTGCGGATGTTGTCCGACATCCCGCCGTCGACGCTGACGTACGTCCGCAGTCCCTCCAGCGGCTTGATCGTGCCGACCTCGTAGAGCGTGAAGGCGGTGGGACCGACGATGGCGCGGCCGGGCTCGACGGAGATGCGCGGCGCGCGCAGCCCGGCGCCCTCGCACTCGCGCGCGACGATCTCGGTGAGCGACTTGGCGATCTCGTGCGGCTCGCGCGGGTCGTCGCCGTCCGTGTAGGCGATGCCGAGGCCGCCGCCGAGGTCGATCTCGGGCAGCTCGACGCCGTGCTCGTCGCGCACGGCGGCGAGCAGCTGCACCACGCGCTTGGCGGACACCTCGAAGCCGGCCATGTCGAAGATCTGCGAGCCGATGTGGGAGTGGATGCCGATCAGTTCGAGGCTCTCGTGACCGAGCACCCGGCGCACGGCCTCGGCGGCCATCCCGTCGGCGACCGCGATGCCGAACTTCTGGTCCTCGTGGGCCGTGGCGATGAACTCGTGCGTGTGGGCCTCGACGCCGACGGTGACGCGGATCTGCACGCGCTGGCGGACCCCCAGCTCGGCGGCGACGTGCGCCACCCGGACGATCTCCTGGAAGGAGTCGAGGACGATCCGTCCGACGCCCGCCTCGACGGCGCGGCGGATCTCGGGGACCGACTTGTTGTTGCCGTGGTAGGCGATGCGCTCGGCGGGCATCTCGGCGGCGAGCGCGGTGACCAGCTCGCCGCTGGAACACACGTCGAGGTTGAGCCCCTCCTCCTTCAGCCAGCGCACGACGGCCTTGGAGAGGAACGCCTTGCCCGCGTAGAAGACGTCGGCGCCCGGCCCGAAGGCGTGCGCCCAGGCGCGGCAGCGGGCCCGGAAGTCCTCTTCGTCGAGGAAGTAGGCCGGGGTGCCGAACTCCTCGGCGAGCCGGGTCACTTCGATCCCGCCGACGCTGACCACGCCGTCGCCGTCGCGGGTGACGGTCCGGGACCACACCTTCTCGGGGAGCACGTTGAGGTCGGCGGCCGGCGGGGCGTAGTGGCCCTCCGGCAGGACGTCGGCGTAACGGGGACCGGCGGGGTGTGCGGAACGGCTCATGGCGCTTCTCTTTCTCCTTCTACAAGTCCATGGGAGCGGCGCACCCGGCTAAACCACGTCGGGGGCGCCGATGCCGAGCAGGGTCAGGCCACCGGCCAGCACCGTCCCGGCGGCGTCGGCGAGTGCCAGCCGGGAGCGATGGGCGGCCGAGGGTTTCTCGTCCCCCTTGGGCAACACGTCGTACTGGAAGTCGAGGAGGGCGTCGGCGAGCACGACGAGGTGACGGGCGAGCCGCTCGGGCGCCCGGTGGTGCGCGGCGGCCTCCAGCACGAGCGGGTACTCGCGCAGCGCACCGAGCAGCGCGGCGGCGTCGACGGAGGTGTCGGCGTCGGCTTCGGGGTGCGGGGCCGGGACTGAGGGGTCCGTGAGGTCTGTGGGCTCCGCAGGCTCCGAAGGCTCCGCGGGGTCGAAGCCGAGCTGAGCGGCGTTGCGAACGAGCGCCCGGGCGCGCGAGGCGGCGTACCGGACCCGGAAGAACTCATTGGCCTCGCCCTGTACGAGCAGGACCGGACCGAAGTGCGGCGGCCCCGCGGGGTCGGTGGCGAGCATGCCCCAGCGCGCGGCGTCGGCCCCGAAGCGCCGGACGACGTCCCCGTCGGCCCGCGCGGGGGGCACGACGCGCCGCGGCCCGGGTTCGTCCGGCATGCCCTGGGCCGCCCGCAGCCGCCCGACGGCCTCGCGCACGGCGCGGGCGCGGGGCTCCCGGTCGGTGGCGGGCGCGGCACCGGCGCGGGGGCGCTCGGCGAACCCGTACGCACTCCCCCGGGCCCGCACCGACCGCACCACGTCATCGGCGTCGCCCGGGGCGTCGAGGGTGAAGTTGAGGAATCCGGGGCCGGTGATGTCCACGTGCCGGATCCCGGCCACGCCACCGAGCCGCCGGGCCAGCAGACCGGCCACCTCGGCGGGGGCGCGTCCGCTCGCCTTGGCCAGCCGCAGGGCGACGGGGGTGGCGTACTCCCCCACTCCTCCGGGCCGGGTCCGCTCGACGACGATCCGCTCGGGCACGACCGCCCCGGCGCCCAGCTCCCCGTCCTCGACGGCGCAGCGCACGGCGCGCACGACGGTACGGGAGAGGTCAGCGGGGGTCACGGGACCCACCCTAGGGGAGAAGGTCCCCCCTGACGCGAACCGGTTTCGCCATGTGAACTCCCCGGCCCCCGCCAGCGCCGCGCTTGCGCTCGATGAGCCGCCGCACGACCCGCACCAGCTCGGTCGGCTCGAAGGGCTTGGCGAGGAACGCGTCCACCTGCGCGACGGTCCCGGACTGCCCCTCGTACTGGCTGCACGCACTGACGATCGCGACGGGCACCAACCGCGTCCGCGGATCGGCCCGCAACCGGGCGACGGTCCCGAACCCGTCCAGCCGCGGCATGACGACGTCGAGGGTGATCACATCGGGACACACCCGGTGCACCACGTCCAGGCACTCGGCACCATCGTTCGCGGTCACGACCTCGAAGCCCTCCAGCTCGAGATTGACCTTGATCAGCTGCCGGATGACCTTGTTGTCGTCGACAACAAGCACCCGACCCGAGGCGCCTGACACAACTCGAGAGTAGGTCGCCCTAAGCCCCCGCGTCCGGGTTTTTGCCACTTCCACCCCGTCCGGGCGACCCACCCCTCCTCCCCCGCAAACGGGTTCCTGATCACCCCGTGGAAGCTGGTAGTGTTCAACCCGTCGCCGCACAGCGGATGACACGCCCCCGTAGCTCAGGGGATAGAGCAACGGCCTCCGGAGCCGTGTGCGCAGGTTCGAATCCTGCCGGGGGCACTTCGCAAGGAGTGCCCAAAGACCCCGCCATCAGCGGCAACGCTGAGAACGGGGTCTTCGCGTATGTGCGGCCGGGCGCTGCCCCGTGCACCCGGGCCATGTGGCCGACGCGTACGAGCGGTTGTGGGAGCGGGGGTTCACGCGTCGTCTTCTCCGGGACGGGTCGGGTCGGCTCGGAGCCAGACGCGCCGGTGGCGAGCGACGGAGTACGCCTGGTCCACCTGGTCCGAGGTGAGCCTGCCGGTGAGCGGTCCCAGGGCGGCCACCTCCCGGTCCCGGTAGATGCGGACGGAGTGCTGCGTCACCGCACGATCCAGGGACGCGATGCCGACGAAGACCAGGACCGGTTCGACGGGCACGTCGAAGGCGCAGTACCGCCCCAGCACCCTGCGCACGAATGCGGCTTCGGATCGGCTTGCCGCCGCGTAGGGCTGGGGCTTGCCGCCGTTGACCTTGGCCATCGAGTCGCCGACCCAGACCTTGGCGCCCCGATGCATCTTGGTGTTGACGCTGAACACGCCCCCGGGTCCGATCAACAGGTGGTCTATGTCGCCACCGTTGCCCTTCTCGATGCCATGGAGCACCCGCCAACCGAGCGGTGACAGGCGCTCCAGCTCGCGGCCGACGTAGCGCTCGCCTTCCAGTCCGGTGTACCAGCTGTCCCAATCCGAGGACTGCCGCAGCAACTTCGCCTTCAGCCGTTGGGCCGTCGAGGGGCCCCGTACCGCGATGGTTCCGATGAGACCGGCGCCGGGAGGGTTGCGCGACAGGTCTTCGCTGGGGCTGAGGGGCGGGAGAGGCGCCGGCCGTTCGGGTCGGCGTTGCGGTGTGGCAGTGGTGGGGCGTGCTCGCTGCGGAGGTGGGGCGGCGGGACGGGGCTCTTGAACGGGCGTCGGGGTGGAGACGACGGTGAGATCCTCCCCCAGATGTCGCCGGAGAAGGGTGAGGGCTTCGTTCTCGTATGTCCGAACCTTGATCGTGACGGTCCTGGTCGCTCGATCCGCCCAGGCGACAGCCGTTCCGTCCGGCAGGTTCACGTAGAGCCGGTCCCTGCCGTGCCGCTTCCACGCATGCACCGTCAGATCGCTCATCAGCCGCCCCCCTGCGTGCCGTCCCCCCACACATGCCAACACCTGGGGGCCAGGTCGGCAAGACCGCCGGCAGCTGCGCGGGTGATCGGGTTCCGGCGGGACGTACGAGTGGGTGGGGGGCGGATCGGCGGTTTTGCGCCTTGGGGGGAGGGGGGTGGGTCCCTAGGATCTGGAGCAGGCTGCATCGTGCCGCTGACCTGGCACTTTGTGGATCGGGAGTCTTACGGCGATCGAGGTGGCAGGCATGCGTGAGCTGGCCGAGGCGGCACGGCAATGGATCTCGGAGGGGCGGGCCGGTTTTCTGGCGCGGCCCGTCACCGAGCAGGGGTTCGGGCCCCGGGATGCCGGTGGGGCGGTGCTCGTCGATCCGCGCGGGGAGTGCGTGGGGGCCCTGTACCGGGGGGTCTTCGACGCCGAGCTCGTCGCGGAGGCGGGGGCGGTCGGGGCCGGGGAGAGCGCCCGGGTGTGCGAGGTGTCCGTCCGCGGGGCGGAGGCCGTGGAGGCGCGGCTGACCTGCGGCGGACAGGCCGAGATCCTGCTCCAGCCGCTGTCGGCGGTGCCGGCCGCGTGGTGGGACCTGCTGGCCGAGGGCGTCGGGGTGGCGCTGGTGACGCGCCTGAACGAGGCCGCCGACCAGGCCGTCAGCGAGGTCGTACGGGCGCTCGACGCCCCCACCACGGATGCGGAGCGGCGGGCCTCGGAGCTGCTGGGCACGCACCGGGCGGGGCGCGACGCGCTGTACGGGGAGTCCGGGCTGGTGCTCGTCGAGGCGTACCCCTCCGCGCCCTGCCTGGTGATCGGCGGCGGCGGCGAGCTGGCGCGCGTCATCGAGCGCCAGGCCCTGCTGCTGGGCTGGGACGCCGTGCTGGTCGACGACGGCGCCGGGGCGGCCAAGGTGCTGGAGGCCCGCCGGGACGGCGCGTGCCTGGTGATGCTCAGCCACGAGCCGGACTTCGACGTCCCGACGCTGCGGGGCGCGCTCGCGAGCGGGATCCCGTACGTCGGTGCGCTCGGCTCCCGCAAGACGCAGGCGCGGCGGCGCGAGGGGCTGCTGGCGGACGGGGTGGGCGAGGCGCAGCTGGCCCGGGTGCACGGCCCGATCGGGCTGGACCTGGGGGCCCGGACCCCGGCCGAGACCGCGCTCGCGATCTGCGCGGAGATCCTCGGCGTGCTGAGCTCCCGGGGCAGTGCGCCGCGGGGCACGGGGGCGCTGCGCGACACGGATGGGCCCATAAATTCATAGTTTCTACTGATTCGTCATGATTTCTTGGGTATGGCGTGGGCCGAGCACGGGTACAGATCCGACATGGAAACGACCCTGAGCGACATCGCGTGGTTCCTGGTCGTCGGGATTGCCGTGGTCGGCTTCCTGATCGGCGCGTTCTGGATGGGCAAGAAGGTCCGGGCGCAAGAACCCGCGCCCCCCACTCCCGAGAGCCAGCCGCACCTGCCGGACGGCGGCGCGGTCTACGAGCTGCTGGAGGAGCGGGAACCGGTCGAGATCCCCAAGGGCGGCCTGCGGCCGCACGAGATGCAGGGGTACGGGAACTTCGGCTCGACCACCTCCAGCCATCCGGACGAGGTCAAGGCGGCGCGCGACGCCCCGTACACGACCTGGCACCGGCCCGCCGCTCCCTGAGGGCAGCGGCGTCGAAGGCGCAACGTAGAACGTGGAACGTGGTGGTGGGTGGCCCTCGGGGCCGCCCACCACCACGTTCGTGTCAGGCCGAGGTGCGGCCCCGGGGGGCGGCCTTCTTCGGGGTGGACGTGGCCTTCGTCGCCGCCTTGGTCGTTGCCTTGGTCGTTGCCTTGGCCGTCTTCGCAGGCGTCTTCGCAGGCGCCTTCGCCGTCGTCTTGGACGTGCTCTTCGTCGCCTTCGTCGTGCTCGTCGCGGAGGCCTTCTTCGCGGTCGGCGACGCCGCCGTCGACTTCTTGCCGGTGGCCGCCTTGGGGGCCGCGGCCGTCTTCGGGGCGTTCTTGCGGGCCGCCGGGCGGCGGATCGGGGTGACCTCCGCCTCGGTCGCCGTCTCCGAATCCGAATCCGAATCCGACTCCGGCTCCGCCGTCTCGCCGCGCGACGCCTTGGCCGCCCGTACGCTCTTCTCCAGGGCCGCCATCAGGTCGATGACCTGCGCGTTCCCGCTGGTCTCCGGTGCCTGCGCCGGGGTCACGGCCTCCCCCGACTCCGACTTCGCCGCCAGCATGGCCTCCACCGCCGTGCGGTAGTCGTCGTGCAGCGAGGCCACCTCCACCTCGCCGAGCGTGGCCATCAGGGCGTCCGCGAGGTCCAGCTCGGCCTCCCGGATCGTCACCTTCGTCTCCGGTGCCACGCCCTCCGGCGCGCGGATCTCGTCCGGCCACAGGAGGCCGTGCATGGCGATGACGTCGTCCACCACGCGCAGCATGCCGAGCCGCTCGCGCCCGCGCAGCGCGAACTTGGCGATCGCGACCCGGTCGCTGCGCTTGAGGGCCTCGCGCAGCAGGGTGTAGGGCTTGGCCGCCGGGACGCCGTTCGCCGCGAGGTAGTACGCCGCGTCCATCTGGAGCGGATCGATCTGCGCGGCGGGGACGAAGGTCACGATCTCGATCGTCTTGGCCGTGGGCAGCGGCAGCGTCGCGAGGTCCTCGTCCGTGATCGGGATGACCGATCCGTCCGCCTCCTCGTACCCCTTGCCGATCTCGGCCGAGCCGACCTCCTCGCCGTCCAGCTCGCACACCTTGCGGTAGCGGATGCGGCCGCCGTCGGCGGTGTGGATCTGCCGGAAGGAGATCGCATGGTTCTCGGTGGCGTTCACGAGCTTGATCGGGATGCTGACCAGGCCGAAGGAGATGGCCCCGTTCCAAATGGATCGCACGGTTCCTCCTGTTTCGTGGCAATCTCATCGTATGACGCCGATCACAACGGTGGAGGGGCGTCGCCTCGCGCTCAGCAACCTGGACAAGGTCATCTATCCGGGCAACGGCTTCACCAAGGGCGAGGTGCTGCACTACTACGCCAGCGTCGCGGGCGCCCTGTTGCCCCATGTGCGCGACCGGCCCGTGTCGTTCCTGCGCTATCCGGACGGGCCGGACGGCCAACGGTTCTTCACGAAGAACCCGCCGCCGGGCACGCCCGCGTGGGTGGAGACCGTACGGGTGCCGCGCTCCGAGGACCAGCTCGCCGAGCAGGTCGTGGTGGGCGATCTGGCGACGCTGGTGTGGGCGGCGAACCTGGTCGTGGAGTTCCACGTGCCGCAGTGGACCACCGGGCGGCCCGCCGTCGCGGACCGGTTGGTCCTCGACCTCGACCCCGGGGCCCCGGCGGGCGTGGTGGAGTGCTGCGCCGTCGCGCTGTGGCTGCGGGAGCGGCTGGCGGCGGACGGGCTGGAGGCGTACGCGAAGACCTCCGGTTCGAAGGGGATGCACCTGTCGGTGCCGCTGGAGCCGACCGCGTCCGAGCGGGTGTCTGCGTACGCGAAGGCGCTCGCGCGGGAGGCGGAGGGCGCGCTGCCCGAGCTGGTCGTCCACCGGATGGCGAAGGCGCTGCGGCCCGGGAAGGTGTTCGTCGACCACAGCCAGAACGCGGCCGCCAAGACCACCGCCGCGCCCTACACCCTGCGGGCGCGCGCGCTGCCGACGGTGTCCGCGCCGGTGGCGTGGGCGGAGGTGGCCGACGGCGTGCGGGGCCGGGACCCCGGGGCGCTGGTCTTCCTCGCCGACGAGGTGGTGGCGCGGCTGGCGCGGGACGGGGACCTGTTCGCACCGCTGACCGACCCCGGCCGCGCGCGGGCGCTGCCGGGCACCGGCGGCCGTAGGGCGGGTGCGCCGTGATCCGGGTCGCGCTGGCCACCGCGGTGCGGGAGCTGCCGCGGGGGGCGGGGCTGGCGTACGAGCCGAAGTTCGACGGGCACCGGCTGGTGGTCCGGCGGACCGTCGAGGGCGTGGAACTGCAGGCCCGGTCGGGGCGGGTGGTGACGAGCGCCTTCCCCGATCTGGCCGCCGCGGCGCGGCAGCTGCCCGCCGGCACCACGCTGGACGGCGAGGTGGTGGTCTGGCACGCGGGCCGCACGGACTTCGCGCTGGTCCAGCGGCGGGCCGCGGCGACGGCCGCCCGGGCGGTGGTGCTGGCCAGGAGCCTGCCGGCGTCCTACGCGGCCTTCGACGTGCTGGAGCTGGCCGGGCTGGACCTGCGGGCGCGGCCGTACGAGCGGCGCCGGGCGCTGTTGGTCGATCTGCTGCTGCCGTTGGGGCCGCCGCTCCAGCCGGTGCCGATGACGACCGATCCGGCGCTGGCGGCGACCTGGTACGAGACCCTGCCGGCCAGTGGGATCGAGGGCCTGGTGATCAAGCGGCTGGAACAGCCGTATCCGACGGGCCGGCGGGGCTGGCAGAAGCTCCGGCACACGGATACGCGGGATGCCGCGGTGATCGGGTACACGGGTACGGCGGCGCGGCCGGTGGCGCTGGTGCTGGTGCTCTCGGGGGACGGGGAGGGGGACGGTGAGGGGGACGGGGACGTCGATGCCGTGCCGGACGCGGATCTCGACGCGCCCCTCGTGTCCAGTCCGCTGGGCGGTGCCGTACGGGTGGAGGTGGCCGTGGCGCTGGCCGCGGCGCATGCCGCGGCGCGGGGGCGGGGGGATCCGGGGGGCGGGACGGTGACCGCGATCGGGTTCGGCGAGGTGCCGTACCGGGGGGTCGACCCGCCGCTGACGGTCGAGGTCCGGTGTGCGTCCGGGCGGCATCCGCCGCCGGAGGTGTTGCGGGTGCGGGGCTCCTGGTGAGGCGGGTCGGTGGGGGCCGTGCGGCATCGGTCCCTCCGAGGGCGCCTCAAACGCCGGCGAGGCTGGAGGGGGCTCTGCCCGAGCCCCGGGTGCGGGCCCAGCCCCCGTCCTCGACCGTCCCTCCGGGGGCGCCTCAAACGCCGGCGGGGCTGGAGGGGGCTGGGCTCGGGGGTGTCCGGGGGCGTCGGGGTCAGACCTGGGACCAGGTGTGGCGGTTGCGGGCTGTTGTGAAGAGGGATTCCGTGTCCGAGGGCTTGAGGGTGGCCGGGGCGCGAGTGAGGCGGGCGGCCGCGGTGGCCGGTTCCAGGACCGCCACGTCGCGCAGGGACGGCACCTTCTCCAGGCGGTTCGACTCGACCACCACGAGCGCCGGGGTGACCGCGGTGACCAGCGCGTGCGTCGCGCGCTCGGCGGCCCGGCGGATCCAGCGGACGTCCGGCCGGGGTTCGGCGCGGCCGACGGTGACGAGCAGGTCGCCGACGTGGACCCGCTGCCGGCGGCCCGCGACGGCGCGCACGCACCACACCCCGCCCGGCCCGATCAAGAGGTGGTCGATCCGGCCCGCCCCCGGCAGCGGCACCGCGTGCAGCACCCGCCAGCCCGCGCCCTCCAGGGCGTCCAGCTCGGCCCCCACCCGCTCCTGGGCGAGCAGGTCCGGGCGCATGCGGTGGCGGGTACGGGCCCCCGCGGCGCCGTGTTCCAGCTCGCCCAGCAGGGCCTCGCCGGGGCGGTTCGGGGCCAGGTCGTCGTCCGGGTGGAGGGACAGCCGGGCCAGGTCCGCCGCGCTGGGCACGGGGGGCGGGCCGACGGTCCAGGTTCCGGTCAGGTAGGGACGTAACACCGCCAGCGCCGCGTCCCGGTGCCGGTCCGATAGGACGCTGACCCGCCCGGCCGGGCGGTCGTACCAGGCGACGCTGCGCCCGTCGGGCAGATTGACCCACAATCGGCCGCGGTCGGGCAGCACCTTGAGTCCGAGCCCGAGGCCGTGTTCCCGTTCACGATCACGCATCTCCCTCACCCCCGCCGTCCATGGGAGCAGGCGCGGCCGCGCGCGGCAATCCCCCGGTTGTGTAACGACTCCGCCGGGACCCTGCCGCCTCGCTGTTACAAAGCCACCACGGAACTGCAACGGCCGCGGCCTACGTTTATGCCACCTGGACACGCCAGGGCCTGACCTGCGATGAAGGAATCCCGTGAGCACCGTCCGACGCACCATCGTTCGCGCCGCCGCCGTGACCGCCTGCGCCGGAAGCCTGCTGGCGCTGCCCGCTGCCGCCGCGCTCGCCGACGGGCTGCCCGCCGCGACGTCCGCCCAGGCCGCGACCGCCCCGCAGCGGGTCCTCGTCAAGAGCCTGACCCTCGCGGACGGCACGTCCACCGCGCGGGTCTACCGGGTCGCCCAGGGCGCCTACCAGGCCGACATCCTGCGGGACGGGTCCAAGGTCTCCACGCTCAGCAGCCGCGCCGGGGCCCCCGGTTACGGCCGCGCGGACGGGCTGCGCCTCGCCCTCCAGCCCGACGGCCGGATCTCCTCGTGGTCCGCCGACGGGAACGGCGTCGTACCGGCCGCGCTGTCCTCCTCGGCCGACGGCCACAAGACCGCGCGGCGCACCGGCTTCGCCGACGCCGCCACCGTCACCCCGTCCACGGGCCTGCGCACGTCCACGACCGCGGACGCGGGCGCGGCCTCCGGCGCGGAGCGCACCGTGGCCCTGCGGCTCGGCACGCTGACCGGCGCGCCCGACGACGGCGCGCTGCTGATCGCCGCGGGCGGCGGCATGGCGGCCGTCGGCGCGGCGGGCCTGGGCTTCGCGATGCTGCGGCGCGGGCGCACCGAGGCCTGACCCGCCGGGGCTCCCGCGACGGCCCCGGTACGGTCCCCGGATCCGCGCCGTCGCGCTCACGCACCGGACGGCCGCGCAATCGGGGCGTACCTCTGCATATGGTTGACGGGACAGGCTCGGTCGGCGACGCAGGGGACGGGAGGACGCAGGGGTCCGTGAAGACGTTCCGCACGCGCGTCCCTACGCGCCTCCGCACCCGGCACCCCGCGCGCTCCCGTTCCCGTACCCCGGCGCTCTCCGCGCTGCTGGCCGCCGTCGTGCTCCTGGCCGCGACCCCGGTGGTCGCGGGATGCAGCAACACCGGCGGGCTGTCCAGCGCCGGGGCGACCCCGACCGCGAACGGGCCCGTGCACCTGTGGCCCGAGCGCAAGGGCGCCACCGTGCCGCCCGCCGATCCGGGCGGGGCGCCGCCGGAGTACGTCAAGGGCATTCCCCCGGTCAAGGACCAGAACGTGCACGGGGTGGATCCGGTCGCGCTCATCCAGGCCGAGGTGCGCAACCACCGGGGCGCCACGGTGGGGCCCGACGGGATGCCGCGGGAGACGGCGGAGGCGATCCTGGCGTGCCCGACCGGGCAGCAGCCCGCGGAGCCGGGCGCCGCGAAGTCGGCGAAGTGCCCGGTGCTCACGCCGTACTACCGCGATCTGACCGGCAACGACAAGGACGAGCTGATCGTCGGCTTCGAGCTGCCGGACCAGCAGATGTCCGTACGGGTCTACACGGCCGACGCGGACGGCCGACTGAACCGGATCATGGCCACCACGGACTCCGTGATCAGCGTCGAGCTGGCGGGGCGGGACGTGGTGCTGCACGTGCCGAGCGCGAACCCGGGTTACGAGCTGAACACCGCCTGGTCCTGGGACGAGAAGCAGCGGACCATGCTGCCGACGCGGGAGCAGATCATCCGGGTGCCGCAACGGCCGGGCTCCGGGGTGAGCCCGCAGCCGCTGCGGCCCCGCCGCGGAGCGAACGGCGGGGGCGGCAACGGCGGCGTGGCGGGCGGCGGCACGGTGAACGGCGGCGGCACGTCGTGACCGGCCCCCGCGCGCGCGGACCGCGCGGCTCCGCGCGAGGGCTCGGGGCGCTCCGGGCGCGGATCCCGCTGCGGCTGCCGGCCTGGACGGCCACCCTGACCTGGAAGTCGGCGTGCTTCATCGTGGTGATGTGCTGCACGCTCGCGGCGGTGCTCGGTGCGCTCGTGCACGTCGCGGTCACCCGGCAGACGGTCGCCACCGCGCGCGACAAGGCCCTCGGCAAACTGCACGACGCCTCCCGCTCGTACGAGGCCGGTGAGAACCTGCCGCCGGACTCCGCCATCGATCCGGCGGGGCTGCCGGCCTCGCTGCGCTCGCTCGCGGTCTCCGGGCAGCGGGGCACGATCGTCAGCGACTACGAAGGCCGCCCGGTCATGTGGGCGGCGGCGCCCGCCGACGGCCGGGCCCTGGCGACGGCCGTCGACTACAGCCAGAGCGCGCGCACGATCAACGGCCTGGACCAGGCGATCATCGGCTCGTCGGTGCTGGCCATCGGGGGCACCCTGCTGGTCGGCGCCTTCGCCGTCACCCGGGTCACCCGCAGGCTGCACCAGACCGCGACCGTCGCCCGCCGGATCACCCAGGGGGACCTGGACGCACGGGTCGGGGACGCCCGTACGAAGGATCCCGCACGGCGGCAGGACGAGGTGGCGACGGTGGCCGCGGCGCTGGACACGATGGCCGGCAGCCTGCAGTCGAAGCTGCTGAGCGAGCAGCGGTTCACGGCGGACGTGGCGCACGAGCTGCGCACCCCGCTGACCGGTCTGCAGGCCGCCTCGGAGCTGTTGCCGGAGGGCCGCCCGACGCAGCTGGTGCAGGAGCGGGTGCGCACGATGCGCCAGCTCACCGAGGACCTGTTGGAGATCTCCCGGCTGGACTCGGGCAGCGAGCAGGTCGAGACGGACCTGCACCGCCTGGCGGCGGTGGCGGAGCGGGCGGTGCGGGCCTCGGGCACGGCGACGGAGGTCGTCGTGGTCCGCGACGTGTACGTCGAGACGGACCGGCGGCGCCTGGAGCGGGTCCTGGGGAACCTGATCGCGAACGCCCACAAGCACGGTCGGGCGCCGGTGGTGCTGACGGTGGACGGGCCGGTGGTGACCGTACGGGACCACGGGGACGGCTATCCGGAGTACCTGGTGGCGCACGGCCCGCAGCGGTTCCGTTCCGGGGCGGGCGGGGGCGGGGGTGCGGGCGGGCCCAAGGGCCACGGGCTGGGGCTGACGATCGCCGTCGGGCAGGCGGCGGTGCTGGGGGCGGAACTGGTGTTCCGCAACGCGGGGGCCGAGGAGGGCGGGGGTGCGGTGGCCGCACTGACGCTCCCGGCGCCGTCGCCCGCGGAGCCCGGGCCGACGGCCTGATCGCGCGCCCCGGTCACCGGCAGGACCGGGGTCAGGCCGCCGGCTGTCCCGGCCGTGACCCGCGCGGTCGGGGCGGTGGCGTCGCGACGGGGTGGGGCGTCCCCGCGGGACGAGCGGTCACCACCGGCCGCGCTCTCCGACCGACCCGGGCCCGCGAGCCGAGGAGACGCCCCACCCCGGCGCGGCGACGCCGCCCCGACCACCCCGGCCCCGCCACCCCCGACCCGGGTCAGGACGTCGGGCGCGGGGATTTCGTCCAGGGCCAGCGGAGCTTCGGCTTCTGCCCCGAGGGGTCGAAGGCGTACTTCCAGCCCTTCTGGAGGTGCAGGCGCTTGGAGTAGCCCGCCGGGACCCGCTGGTAGAGCAGGACCGTGGGGGGTCCGCCCGCCGCGTCCGGGACGGGGATCTCGTACCACTTCGGCGGGTGGCCGGTCGGGCCGAGCAGGATCGGCAGGACTCGGCCGTCCATCGGGCCGCCCTCGAAGGGGGTCGGTTCGCTTCTCACCCCACCAGTGTCACAGGACGGCCGGGGTGTCACAGCAGGTGGGCGGCCTCGGAGACGACGGGCACCACCCGGCGGGCGAGCACGCCGACCGGGCCGTCCGCGGCTTCCAGGGCCAGTGCCGCCCGGGCGGCCGCGGCCGTTTCGGGGTCGGTGGCCGCGGTGGCGGTCAGCAGGGCGATGAACTGGTCCACCAGCCAGTCGCGCAGCTCCGCGACCGGCGGCTCCTTGCCCTCGTCGAGCCAGATCAGCGAGGCCGCCTCGACCGCCGTGATCCAGGTGCGGACCATCATCCGCAGCCGGGGGCCGGGCTGCGGGACGTTGAGGTGGAAGAGGATCTGGCCCGCGGCGGTGCGCCGGATGCCGTCCACGGTGGCCGTCGTGCGGGAGGTCTCCACCACGCTGCCGCCCTGGAGCAGCGCGCTGAATCCGGCGTCGTGCTCGTCGACGAAGGCGAGGTAGCGGTCGAGGGCGCGGGAGAGCCGCTGGGTCAGCGGCCCGGCCTGCGCTTCGGCGAAGCACTGGCCGAGGACGTCGGCCGCCGAGCGCAGGGCGGCCTCGTACAACTGCTGCTTGCCGCCGGGGAAGTACCGGTAGACCAGGGGGCGCGAGACCCCGGCGGCCTCGGCGACGTCGTCGAGGGAGATGTCCTCCGGGGCCCGGTGCGCGAAGAGCGACAGGGCCGCCTCGATGATCTGCGCCCGCCGTTCCTCGACGCTCAGGCGGCGGTAGGCACGCGGCGCCGGGGCCGCCGGCGGAGTCCGGGTCATGTCCGCAGGGTAACCCCACCGGCCGGTCCACCGGCCCGGCATCCGACGCCCCCGTCACACGGGCATCAGGCGAGCAGCCCGGAGCTCTGCCAGAGCTTGCGGCCGACCCCGCGCAGGACGCCGATGTCGTCGAGGAAGTCGGTGAGCCGCTTGGCGCCGGTCTGCATGACCTCGCGGCGGTGGCCGCTCGCCTTCACCTGGGCCGTCGCCTCGGCCCGGTCCAGGCCGATGTTCTCGTAGACCCGGCCGTTGACGAAGGCGAGCGAGAAGACCCGGGCGGCCTGGCCGCAGCTGACCCGGGTGAGTTCGCGCTCCCAGCGCGGGGCCGTGATCATCTGGCGCCGCAGTTCCTCGCGGGCGTACCGGACGTGCCGGGCCTCCTCGATCACGTGGATCCGGGTGACCCCGCGCACCAGCGGCTGCACGCGCTCGTCCGGGAAGGTCAGGCGCTGCATCCAGTCGAGGATCTCCTCGCCGAGGAGGGTGCAGGCGAAGGAGCCGGGCGTGGTCGAGACGGTCTTCAGGATCCGCGCCAGGTTGTGGTTGAGGCGGGAGACCGGGTACTCGGGGGCGCCGCCCTTCTGGATCATGCGGGCGAACATCATCGAGTGGCGGCACTCGTCGGCGATCTCGGTGAGGGCGTAGCGGACGTGACTGCTGGTCAGCGGCTTGTCGTAGATGTGCCGGGTGAGCAGCTGCATGAGGATGATCTCGAACCAGATCCCGAGCGAGCCGAGCGCGGCCGCTTCGTGCCGGGAGAGTTCGATGCGCTGCTCCTCGCCCATCTTCTTCCACAGCGGGGTGTCGTAGAGGGAGAGCAGCTCGGGCGGCCAGTAGTACTTGCCCTCGATCGTCGGGGCGTCCCAGTCGAGTTCCTTGTCGGGGTCGAAGGAGTGCTTGGCCGAGGATTCGAGCAGCCGTTCGGCGACTTGTTCCCGGTCCTTGAGGAGGCCGAGGGCGTCGCGCAGCGCCGCCCGGTCGGTCACGGTCGTCATGGCTCGGACACCTCTCACAGGGTGGGGTCAACGTGGGTTACCAGCGGTCACCTCTTATGAGACTGCTTGTCAGCAAGCCCGTCAATCCCCTGCGCCCGACTTGTTGACCGGCTGTCTACCAACGTGTGACGCTGCCAACTGTCGAGTCCTGCACGGCAGTCCACGCACGCGCACCCAGGGGGCGTACATGTCGACACACCCGCTCTACACCAAGGACCCCGGCGATCCCGTCTGGCAGGTTCCGGCCTCCGGCGCGGCCCGTTTCAGCTGGGAGTACGACGAGGGGCGCGAGCGGCTCCTCGCCCTCTACCAGAAGGGCAAGGACAAGCAGTGGGACGGGGCGACCCGGATCGACTGGGACCTCGAGGTCGACCCCTACGACCCGCTGGGCACGCCCGACGACGTCCTGACCCTCTACGGCACCCGGCACTGGGCCAAGATGACCGAACGGGACAAGGGCGACCTGCGGCGGCACTACACGGCCTGGCAGTTCAGCCAGTTCCTGCACGGCGAACAGGGCGCGATGGTCTGCGCGGCGCGCATCGTGGAGTCGGTCCCGGACCTGGACGCGAAGTTCTACTCGGCCACCCAGACCATGGACGAGGCCCGGCACGCCGAGATCTACTCCCGCTTCCTGCACGAGAAGATCGGCATGCTCTACCCGGTCAACGACAACCTCCAGGGGCTGCTCGGCGACACCCTGCGCGACTCCCGCTGGGACATGCCCTACCTCGGCATGCAGGTGCTCATCGAAGGCCTCGCGCTCGCCGCCTTCGGGATGATCCGCGACACCACGGACAAGCCGCTGCCCAAGCAGATCCTGGCCTACGTCATGCAGGACGAGGCCCGGCACGTGGCCTTCGGCCGGATGGCGCTGCGCGACTACTACAAGCAGCTCACCGACGCCGAACTGCGCGAGCGCGAGGAGTTCGTCATCGAGGGCTGCTACTTGATGCGGGACCGGCTGCGCGGCGTGGAGGTGCTGGAGAACTTCGGCATCGGGAAGCAGGAGGCGGCCGAGCTCAGCGAGCAGTCGGAGTTCCTGCACCTGTTCCGCAAGCTGCTGTTCAGCCGGATCGTGCCCTGCGTGAAGGACATCGGGCTGTGGGGCGAGCGCCTGCAGAAGGCCTACCTCGACATGGGCGTCTTCGACATGGGCGACTCCAACCTCGACCTGCTGATGGCCCAGGACGAGGAGATCGCCGAGAACCTCGACCGCGAGCGGTTCGCGGAGGAGGAGCGCCAGCGGGTCGCCGAGGTGGAGGCGGCGATCGCGGACGGGGCCCCGGAGGCCTAGGGCGTGTTGGTGCCGCCGGGCGCGCCGGACGGTCAGCGGGCCAGGGCCGCCTGCATCACCGCCCGGGCGATCGGGGCGGCCGCGCCGTTGCCGCTGATGTCCCCGCGGTCGGCCGCCGCGTCCTCCACGACCACCGCGACCGCCACCGCGGGCCGTCCCGCGGCCGCGTCCTGCGCCCAGCCGATGAACCAGGCGTACGGGACGCCCTCGTTGCCCACCCCGTGCTGCGCGGTGCCCGTCTTGCCGCCGACCCGGGCTCCCGGGATCGCCGCGTTGCGGCCCGTCCCGTCCTCCACCACCTTGACCATCAGCTGCTGGAGCCGCAGCGCCGTGCCCGGGGTCATCGCCCGGCCCAGACTGCGCTGGTCGCCGCGGCGGACCGGGTCGCCGTCGCCCTGCGTGGTCCGGTCGATGAGGTACGGGCCGCGCACCTCGCCCCCGTTGGCGACCGCGCCCGCGACCATCGCCATCTGGAGCGGGGTGGCGGTGGTGTTGAACTGGCCGATGGCGGACAGGGCCAGCTGGTCCTGGCTCATGTCGGTGTCGAAGTTGGACCGCGACACCCACGCCGGCACCCGCAGCCCCTCGTCGTTGAAGCCGAACCGGCGCGCCGCCTCCACCATCCCGCGCAGCCCGACCTGCACCCCGATCTTCGCCATCACCGTGTTGCAGGAGAACTGCACGGCCTCCGCCATGCTGGCGTCCTGGCAGCCGCCGGAGGCGTTCGGCAGCGTGGTCGTGGTGCCGGGCAGGACGTAGGGGTCGGGAGTCTGCGTCGGCGCGTCCACGTCGCTCACCACTCCGGAGTCCAGGGCGGCCGCCGCCGTCACGATCTTGAAGGTGGAGCCGGGCGGATAGGTCTCGCGCAGCGCCCGGTTGAGCATCGGCCGGGCCGGATCGGCGTTCAGCCGGGCCCAGGCGCTCTTGACGGCCGCGCCGGTGCCCGAGAGCGCGGCCGGATCGTAGGAGGGGCTGCTGACCAGGGCGAGGATCCGCCCGGTGGCGGGCTCGATCGCGGCCACCGCGCCGCGCTTGCCCGCGAGTCCGGCGTAGGCGGCGAGCTGCATGCCGCCCTTCAGCGTGAGCACGGCGTTGCCGCCGTCCGGGCGGCTGCGGGCCAGGTCGTACCAGAGCGGGAAGGCGGTCAGCCCGGGGTCGGTCCCGGCCAGG
The DNA here is from genome assembly GCF_042730635.1 of Streptomyces sp. NPDC059917. NCBI lineage: Bacteria > Bacillati > Actinomycetota > Actinomycetes > Kitasatosporales > Streptomycetaceae > Streptomyces > Streptomyces sp. NPDC059917. The sequence goes on along the minus strand of NZ_JBHWLC010000009.1, from coordinate 28,547 downwards.
ACCGCGTCCTCGGAGCGCTCGACGAAGCTGGTGCCGTACGTCTGCGAGGAGTAGCCGGTGACGGGCGCGTACAGCGGGCCGTTCGCGTAGGTCCGCTCGTAGCGCAGCAGTTGACGGCTGTCGCGGGAGCCGGTGATCGGGCGGCCGTCGACGAGGATGTTCCCGCGCGGCTGGGCGTACCGCTCGATCACCGGACGCTTGTTGGCCGGGTTCCCGGCCAGGGACGGGGCCTCCCAGACCTGGACCCGGGCCACGCCCGCGAACAGGGCGAGGAAGAGCGCCGCGCAGAAGTACCCGCACCAGCGGATGTACCGGATCATCGGGCCCCGCCCTCCGCGTCGTCGCCCCGGGGCCTCGGCCGTCGCGCGCTGTCGCTGAGCCGGACCAGCAGGGCCACGATGACCCAGTTGGTCACCACCGAGGAGCCGCCCTGGGCCAGGAAGGGCATCGCCATGCCGGTGAGCGGGATCAGCCCGGTGACCCCGCCCGCGATCACGAAGACCTGGAGGGCCACGATCGAGGCGAGCCCGGTGGCCAGCAGCCGCCCGAAGGGGTCGCGCAGCGCGAGCCCGGCCTGGAAGCCGCGGGCGACGAGCAGGGCGTAGAGGACGAGGATCGCGCAGAGTCCGGCCAGGCCCAGCTCCTCCCCCGCGGTGGCGAGGACGAAGTCCGACTTGGCGGCGAAGCCGATCAGGAAGGACTGGCCGTGGCCGAGCCCGGCGCCGAGCAGTCCGCCCGCGCCGAAGGCGAAGAGCGACTGGGCGAGCTGGCCCGGGCCGCGCCCCTGCTCGATGGAGGCGAAAGGATTCAGCCAGTCCTCGACCCGACCGTGGACGTGCGGCTCGAAGGTCCCGACGGCGTACGCGCCCACGCCCGCGAGCAGCAGCCCGACGGCGATCCAGCCGATCCGGCCGGTGGCGGTGAAGAGCATGATCACGAACAGCCCGAAGAACAGCAGCGAGGTGCCGAGGTCCCGTTCCAGGACGAGCACGCCGACGCTCAGCAGCCAGATCGCCAGGATCGGGCCCAGTACGCGGCCCGGCAGCATCCGCAGCCACAGGATCCGGCGGCCGGTCAGGGCCAGCGCGGTGCGGTTCGCGGCCAGGTAGGAGGCGAAGAAGACGGCGAGCAGGATCTTGGCGAACTCCCCCGGCTGGAAGGAGAGTCCGGCGAAGCGCACCCAGATGTGGGCGCCGTTGACCGCCGGGAAGAAGACCGGCACCAGCATCAGCACGAGGGCGGTGGCCACCGCGAGGTACGCGTACCGCTGGAGCGAGCGGTGGTCGCGCAGCGCGGCCACCGCGACCACGAAGAGCCCGACCCCGAGCCCCGACCACAGCAGCTGGTCGCCCGCGGTGGGGTGGTCGGGCGTGGTGAGGTCGAGCCGCTGGATGAGGACCAGGCCGAGGCCGTTGAGGAGGAAGGCGATGGGCAGCAGCAGCGGATCGGCGTAGGGGGCCCGCAGCCGTACGGCGAGGTGCGCGAGGAGCGCGGCGAGCGCGAGCCCGGCGGCGTGCCGGGAGGCGTGCGGGGGGAGGTGGCCGACGCTCGCGAGGCCGACGTAGAGGTGGCCGAGGACGGAGATGAGGACGGCGCCCGCGAGGAGGCTCAGCTCGACGCCCCTGCGCTTGGCGTGCGGTGCGCCGGGTGGCGGAGCGGGCTCCGTGACCTGTGCCGTCAGTGCGGTCATGAGGGCAACGTAGCAAGCGGCGGTAGGTTATGTCCCTTTATGTCATAGTGAGCCGAAGAGTCGCCGAAGAGTCGTCAGAAGTGGTCGCGCATGCGCCTGTCAGTCGAGGAGTCGGGGTCATGGGGCCTGTGGAGTTCATCGTCCTCGCCTTCCCGGAGGAGCAGCTGCGGGTGTCCGCGGTCGCGGCCGTGATGGGCCTGCGCAAGAGCGGGAACGTCCGGCTGATCGACGGGCTGGTGGCGACGAAGACGGCGGCGGGCGAGGTGCTGGCGGCGGAGTTCGACGAGTTCAAGGAGCTGCACGGGCTGCTGACCGGCCGGGAGGCGGCCCCGCTCATCGGGCCGGAGGACGTCCGCGAGGCGGCCGACCTGCTGGACCGCGGCAGCTGCGCGCTGCTGGTGCTGGTCGAGCACGTGTGGGCCGAGGACGCGGCGATCGCCGTACGGGCGGCGGGCGGCCGGATCGCGGGCTCGGTCCGCATCCCCGCGGACCGGATGCCGGACCGGATGCCGGACCGGATGCCGGACCGGATGCCCTCGGGCGGAACGGGAGCTGCGTGATGTTCATCCGACCGGTGCACGCGGCGGCGCGGCCCGCCGAACGGCCGCCGGGGCGGCCGCTGCTGCGGGGGCTGCTCGCCCGGGGCGCGTACGTCTGGGAGGGCGGCGAGCCCGGCCGCGGGGCGGCGGCCGCCGCCCCGCTGTCCCCGCGGGCCGCCGCCCTGGCCGGACGGCTGGAGCGGCTCGGCGCGTTGGCCCGGGAGGGCCTGCTGACCCCGGAGGAGTTCTCGGCGGCGAAGGCGCGCCTGCTGGAGGGCTAGGGGGGCCCTCCGACTCCCCGCCGCGTCCCGCCGCCCCCCTCCGGGGGCGCCTCAAACGCCGGCGGGGCTGGAATGCCTGAGCCCGCCGGTCCCTGGCCCTCCCTCCGGGGGCGCCTCAAACGCCGGCGGGGCTGGAGTTGCTCCGGTGGGGCTCCAATGCTTCCGGCGGGCTTGGAGTTGCTCCGGTGGGGCTGGAATGCCTCCGGTGGGGCTGGAGAAGGCAGCCTCGCCGGTGATTGAGGCGCCCCCGGAGGGGCGGGGAGGGGCCGGACGGGTGAGGGGGGCGACTCGGCCGACTCGGGTGGGGGATTTGTCATACCGGTCGTGGCACGATCACGCCCTCGGTTCCCCGGAGGTGATCCCATGTCACGTCGGCTGTTGCACGCCGCCTGCATCGCCGCGACCCTGGTCGCGACCGTCCCGCTGTCCGCCGCCGCCGCGCCCCCCGTCGGCCCCCCGGTCGGACCGCCCTCGGGCCCCGCGGCCGCACCCGAAGCCACCGAGGTCACCGAGACACCAGGCGCACCGGCCGCACCGGCCGTGGGCGGGCTGCTCACCCGGATGCAAGGGCTCTACCAGAAGGCCGAGGAGGCCGCCGAGGCCTACAACGCCACCGAAGTCGCCCTCACCGCGCGCCGCGCCGAGGAGCGGCGGCTCAGCGCCGACCTCGGCCGGGCCCGCACCGAGGTCGGCGCGCAGCAGGCGCTGGCCGGGCGCCTCGCCCGGGAGCAGTACCGGGGGGCCCGCGGCTTCTCCCCGTACGCCCGGATGCTGATGTCGGGCGACCCGAACAGCGCCCTGGACGAGCGCCGCCTGGCCGCGCACGAGGGCGCCCGCCGGGCCGGCGTACTGGCCCGGCTCGCGCAGGGCGAGGTGCGGGCCGGGACCCTGGCGGCGGCCGCCCGCAAGGCGCTGGACACCCAGCAGGCCCTGACCGCGGAGAGCAAGCGCCACAAGGACGAGGCCGCGGCGCAGCTCAAGGAGGTCGAGCGACTGCTGGCCTCGCTCACCGCCGGGCAGCTGGCCGAGCTCGCCGACCGGGAGCGCGGCGAGAGCGCCGAAGCGCAGCGGGAGCTGGTGGATTCGGGGCGCCTGGGCAGCCCCGGCGCGGTCGGCGCCCGTACGCCGAGCGCGGCGGGCGGCGCCGCGCTCGCCTATGCGAGCGAGCAGATCGGCAAGCCCTACGTGTGGGGCGGCGAGGGCCCCGCCTCCTTCGACTGCTCGGGGCTCACCTCGCAGGCCTGGGCGCACGCGGGGCGCTCGATCCCGCGCACCAGCCAGGAGCAGTGGGCGCGGCTCCCCAAGGTGCCGCTGGACCGGCTGCGCCCCGGGGACCTGGTGGTCTACTTCCCCAAGGCGACCCACGTGGCCCTCTACGTCGGGAACGGCAAGGTGATCCAGGCACCCCGCCCGGGAGCCGAGGTCAAGGTGTCGCCGATCGCCGCGAACCCGCTGCTGGGGGCGGTGCGGCCGGATCCCGACGGGGTCGCGCTGGCGTCGTACAGCCCGCCGCCGCTGCCCGAGAACACGGGGTCGGCGGCGGGGGACGACAGCGGCTACTCCGCCGAGGAGGCGCCGTCCGGGTCGGGCGAGGCCGCCGAGGCGACCTCCGCGAGGTAGTCCGCGGTGTCCTCGGGGTCGTAGAAGTAGGCGTCGAAGTCGGCCGGGTTGTCGAAGCCGTTGGCGAAGCGGTCCGCGACCGGCTGGAGCTTCCCCGCCGCGCCGATCAGCTCCAGCACGTGCTCCGGCGGCGCGCCCAGCATCGCGTTGGTCCACTGCGTGACCGGCTTGCCGGTGGTGAACCAGTACTTGTCGAAGGTGGCCTTCATCCAGGCCTCGTCGAAGGGCTTGTCCCCGTGCATGAGGATCGAGGAGAGGTACGAGGCCGCGCACTTGGCCGCCGAGTTGGAACCCTGTCCGGTGATCGGGTCGTTCGCCACGACCACGTCGGCGACGCCCAGCACCACCCCGCCGCCGGGCAGCCGGCCGATCGGGTTGCGGACGACCGGCGCGTAGCGGCCGGCCAGGGTGGCGCCCGCGTCCGTCAGCTCCACGTCCTCGGCCCGCGCGAACTCCCAGGGCGTGAACCGCTCCATCAGGTCCAGGGTGAGGGCGAGGTGCTTCGCCGGGTCCTTGATCCCGTCGAAGACGTCGAGCGGACCGCCCGGCAGCCCCTCCCAGAAGAGGATGTCGGCGCGCCCCGAGGTGGTCAGCGTGGGCATGAGGAACAGCTCGCCGACGCCCGGGACCAGGTTGCAGCGGACCGCCTCGGTCTGCGGGTGTTCGGGCCGCGGGGCCAGCCCGTGCACGTAGGAGACGGCGAGCGCGCGCTGCGGGGCGTCGTACGGGGAACGCGCCGCGTCCCGCCCGAACATGGAGACCAGCTCGCCCTTGCCCGCCGCGACGAGCACGAGGTCGTAGGTGCGGGAGAAGAAGTCCAGGTCGGCGATGGAGGCGCCGTGGATGACCAGCTGGCCGCCGCGCTGCACGAAGGCGTCCAGCCAGCCCGCCATCTTCACGCGCTGGTCCACGGACTGCGCGAAGCCCTTGAGCCGGCCGAGCCAGTCGATCGGGCGGGAGCCGTCGGGACCGGCGACCGAGACGCCGACGCCCTCGATCCGCGGGGCCAGGTCCTCCCAGGAGTTCAGCCCCAGGTCGCGCTCGTGCCGCAGCGCCGTGTCGAACATGCATTGCGTGGACATGACCCGGCCGCCCCGGATCTCGTCCGGCGTGCGGTTGGACATGAGGGTGACCTCGTACCCCTTGGCCTGGAGGCCGAGAGCGAGCTGGAGACCGGACTGCCCGGCTCCGACGATGAGTATCTTGCGCATGGCGGTGTCTCTCCGGGCGGTACGGGCGTAGATGCCGACGTGCGTACGGGCGGTACGCGGGGGGCTATTCGGGGGTCGCGTCCAGGGCGTGGCCCACGAGCGTCAGCAGGGACTCCACGACCGTGGCCCGGTCGCGCGCGTCCATGACCACGACGGGCACGGACGCGGCGATGGTCAGCGCCTCCCGCACGTCCTCGGGCTCGTAGGAGTCGGAACCCTCGAAGTGGTTGACGGCGACGGCGTACGGCAGCCCGCAGCTCTCGAAGTAGTCGAGGGCCGGGAAGCAGTCGCGCAGGCGGCGGGTGTCGGCGAGCACGATGCCGCCGATCGCCCCGCGCACGAGGTCGTCCCACATGAACCAGAAACGTTTCTGGCCGGGCGTCCCGTACACGTACAGCACCAGGTCGTCGTCGAGCGTGACCCGGCCGAAGTCCATCGCGACGGTGGTCGTGTCCTTGTCCGGGGTGCCCGTCAGGTCGTCCGTCGGCGCGCTCGCCTGGGTCATCACCGCCTCGGTGCGCAACGGAGTGATCTCCGAGACCGAGCCGACGAAGGTGGTCTTGCCCACGCCGAAGCCGCCCGCGACCAGCACCTTGACGGCGACGGGGGCGCGGGAGCGGTCGTACTGCCAGGGCTGGACGGGATCGTCCGCGGGATCCGCGGGAGCGGTCGGGTCAAAGACGGCGGAGCCCACTGAGCACCCTTTCGAGCAGCGCGCGGTCGGGGCGGCCGGTGCCGTGCCCGGTCCCGTAGACGCGGATCCTTCCCTGGTCGGCGAGGTCGCTGACGAGCACGCGGACCACGCCGAGCGGGAGCTTCAGCAGTGCGGATATCTCGGCGACCGTGCGCATGCGGCGGCACAGCTCGACGATCGCGCGCATCTCGGGCGTCTTGTCGGGCCGGGGCGGCGCGGCCTTGGTCCCGGGGTCGAGGGTCGCGACGAAGCTCTCGACGTGCAGGACCTGCGCGAAGCGGGTGCGCCCGCCGGTGAGCGAGTACGGGCGGACGCGGGCGGGGCGCCGGTCCGCGCCGCGTATCGGCAGCCGGTCGGTGGCCGGACTCCTCACGAGGTGTTCTCCATCGACTGGCGCAGCTCGCTGCGGACTTCGGGGGTCAGGACGTGGCCGGCGCGGCCGACGAAGAGCGCCATGTGGTAGGCGACGACGCTCATGTCGCAGTCGGGCGTGGCGTGCACGCCGAGCAGGGAGCCGTCGCTGATCGCGGTGACGAAGACGGAGCCGTGCTCCATCGCCACCATCGTCTGCTTGACGCCGCCGCCGTCCATCAGCTGGGCGGCGCCGGTGGTGAGGCTGCCGATCCCGGACACGATGGTCGCGAGGTCGGCGGTGGCTCCCCGCGGGCCCCGCAGGCGGGCCCCGGGCTCCGCTCCGTCGTCCCCGTCACCGGCGGTCGGGCCCGGTTCGGAGGAGAGCAGCAGCAGGCCGTCGGAGGATACGACGGCGACCGAGACGATGCCGGGCACCTCCTCGACCAGGTCGGTGAGCAGCCATTGCAGGTTGCGGGCCTGGGTGCTCAGTCCGTACGTACTGGGCGCGGTCATGTGCGTGCCTCCTGTGCGGTGTCCCCCGGATCTGTCTGGCCCTCGGCGTCCGCGAGTTCGGCCTCCACGACGCGCCGCCCGTCCCTGGACCCCTGGTAGAAACCGCCGAGGCGACGGCGGAGTTCCTCGGCGTCGACGCGCTTGGGTTCGCCTTCGCCGCCGGTCCCGGTCGCGGCGCCGGTCGCGGTGGCGGCACCCGCGGCCCGGCCGGGGGCGGCCACCGTGCGCGGGGTGCGCTTCGGCAGGCCCTTGTCGGTGACGGCCTCGTCGGTGAGGGCGGCGGGGTGACTGCCCTGCCGGGGCACCCAGTCGCCGTGTGCGTCGGGAGCCTGGGCGTGCCCGTGCTCCGCGCGGGTGACGGGCGTGAGGAGTTCCTGGCCGCCGGGCACCTTGCGCCCGGGCAGGTCGCCGCGGCGCGGCAGCGGGGCCGCGGGGGCGGCGCCTTCCGGTGCGGAGGGCACCACGCGGGCCAGCAGTTCCTCGGCGGGCTCCGGAGCCGGCTCCGGGTCCTCGGCCTGCGGCAGTACGGGCAGCCGGACTTCGAGCGTGCGCTCGGCGTCGGACAGCTCCGGCTCCGCCGCGGCGGCGTCCTGGTCGGGGGCCGGTTCGAGGACCGGCTCCGGGGACGGGTCGGGGGTCTTCTCGCTCAGCGGTACGACCGGGATCCACTCCCGCTCGCCCGCGTCGGCGGTCTCGTGCGAGGCGTCCCGGGCGTCCGTGGCGTCCGGCGCGTCCGTGGCGTCGGAGTGCGTCGCCTCCGGCGCGGGGGCCGGTACCGGTACGTCCTCGCCGCGCGGGCGCGCCGCCAGGACGTTGCCGTTGGCCTCGGCCACCACGCCGGGGAGGTCCAGGAAGGCGAAGCCCTCGGGGGCCGTCAGGTGCTGCACCGGGGAGGCCGGCGCGCCCACCGGCAGCAGCGCGGCCGGGACGACCACGAGGGCCTCCGTACCGCCGCCGCGCGAGGCGCGGAGCTCGGCGGTGACGCCGTGGCGCGCGGCGAGGCGTCCGGCCACGTACAGCCCCAGGCCCAGGCCGTGCTCCGCCTCGGGCTCCTCTTCGTATGCCTCCGGCGCGGACAGCCGGGAGTTGAGGGCGGCGAGCCGGTCCCCGCTGACCCCGATGCCCTCGTCGATGACGGACAGCACGGCGTCGCCGTTGTCGAGCAGCCATCCGGAGACCTTGACCTTGGCCTCGGGCGGCGAGAAGGTCGTCGCGTTCTCCAGCAGTTCCGCCAGCACGTGCGAGACGTCGTCGGCCGCGTGCCCCGCCACCTGGGTGGCACCCGGCAGCGCCGCGAGGTCGACCCGCTCGTAGCGCTCGATCTCGCTCACCGCGGCCCGCATGACGTCCACCAGCGGGACGGCGCCCGCGTGCCCGGGTCCGTGTTCCTGACCGGCGAGGACCAGCAGGTTCTCGTTGTGGCGGCGCATGACCGTCGCCAGGTGGTCCAGCTTGAAGAGGGTGGCGAGCTGGTCGGGGTCCTGCTCCTTGGACTCCAGCTCCTCGATGACCGCGAGCTGCCGCTCGACCAGGCCGAGGGTGCGCAGCGAGAGCGAGACGGAGGTCGTCGACATGATGCGCCGGTGCTCCTCCAGCCCCGCGCGCAGCCGGGCGAGCTCGTCCTCCAGGGCGCTGCGGCCGGTGCTCAGGGCCTCGTTGCGGCCGATGAGGCGGCGGCGGTCGGCGTCGAGCCCGGCGACCCGGGTGTGCAGGGAGACGGTCTGGTCGCGCACCGCGTTGAGGTGGCGGACCACCTCGGCGAACTCGTCGTTGCGCCCGGTGAAGCGGACCGGTTCCACCGATCCCTCCGGGGTCGCCAGCCGTGCGGCGCCGCGGCGCAGGACGGACAGCGGCCGGGTGAGGGAGCGCGCGACGGCGGTCGCGAAGACGACGGCGAAGAGGAACAGCGCGCCGAGGATCGCGATCGTCCGTTCGAGGGCCGTCACGTCGTCGTCGCGCAGCGCGGCCAGCGCGCTGGAACGCTCGCCCGCGAGGGTGGATTCGACGGTCCGCATCCGGTCTATGCGCGCCGACAGCGCGCTCCCCACGGCCTCGCCGTCGAGCTTGCGGTCGGCGGGGGTGAGGGTGGGCCGGTCGGTGAGCCGCTTGAGGTAGTCCTCGGCGCTCTTGACCTCGGGGCCGGTGACGGTCGCGGCGAGGGTCTGGCGCACGTCGGGCCGGGCGGCGCGCGCGAAGTCGTCGAGCGCGGCCAGCTCCCGCACCCGCGAACGCTGGGCGGCGGTGGCGAGTTCGTCGACGGCGGGGGCGTTCTGGGGCTGCTCGCCGCGCGGCACGGCCAGCGCCGCGAGCAGCAGCCCGCGGGTGGCCGAGGCCTGCTCGACGGCCTGGCCGAGGGGGGCGAGCGGACGCGTGGTGGCGAGTGCTCCGGCGGCGCGGGGCGGGGTCAGCTCGGCGAGCTGGGCGCTCGGCGCGGTCAGCTCCGCGAGCAGGGTCGAGTAGGCCTGGTGGGCCGCGAGGGCGCCGCCCTTGCCGCCGACGGCCTCGGCGCGCACGCCCTGGATCCGGCCCAGCGTCCGGGTGAGCGGTTCGTCGGCCGTCGCGCGCAGTTCGCCGGTCTGCCGGTCGGTGCCCGCGGCGCGTTCGTCGACGGCGGACCTGCCCGCGGGGCCCGCGGCGGGGCGCCCCTTGGCGACGTACTCGGTGACGGCGTCGCGCTCGTCGGCGAGCAGGTGCGTCAGGGTGAGCGTCTGCTGGGTCCGGTCGGCGAGGGTCACCAACTGCTGGGAGTCGTTCAGCTCGGAGGTGGCGGTGACCACCGCGGGGGCACCGGCCGCGAGGACGGTGAGCCCGGTGACGGCAACGCCCATGACCAGCCTGCGGCGCACCCGTACGGTGCGTCCCGCACGACCTGCCGCGGCGTGGCCGTCGGCAGGGGTGGCGGCGGTGCCGTTCTTCCGAGACGGCTTCTTCTGCACCGGTGCTCGCAATCCTGTACGTGTGCTCGTGCTCGTCTACTCGTGTGGCCGAGGTACCGGCCGGTCAACAAGTAAACGCCCCCTGCCCCCTCGTACCGCTTCAGACCTTCGCAGTGTGTTTGGGAGAGAGCCGCACATCGCTCACCCGGCCACTTGAACGAGTGAACAACACGGAGGAGTTGACGAACAACTCGGGCGGCCCCTCGTCAGGCCCGGTGTCTGGACAGACGGTTGAAAGATCCATGGGTGCTTGACAGGATGCCCGCCCACAGCTGCGCGGACCCTTGGATTCCGCCACTTTCGGACCATTCGGGCGGCCTTGGCCGCGCCGATCGGCCCTTCGCCCGCCGTCGCGGCGCCCCCGCCGCGACCCGGTGCGTTCAGCCGTCCGCGCCCCGACCGACCCTCGCCCGACCCCTGGTGGACCCCCGGCGGACCGGACATCCCGGGCAGACTGTCCCCATGCGCATCGACCTCTCCTCCGCCCCCGGCAACCCGGAACGCCCCAACGAGGACTGGCTGTCGGCCGCATTGCCCACGTCGGGCGGTGGTGGCGTGCTCGTCGCGCTGGACGGGGTCACGCCCCCGCGCGGTGACGTCGGCTGCGGGCACGGGGTGCCGTGGTTCGTGGCCCGGCTCGGCGGACATCTGACCGAACTGTCCGGATCGCGCGGGGACATGCCCCTCCAGGAGGTGCTCGCCGAGGCGATCCGCCGCACGGCCGACGCACACCGCGAAACCTGTGACCTTTCTCACGTCCGCACGCCACAGGCGACGGTGGTCGTGGTCCGCTGGCACGCGGAGCACGTCGAACACCTCGTGCTGTCCGACTCCGTGCTGCTGCTCCAAGGGCCGGAGGGCGGGGTGACGGCCGTGCTGGACGACCGGCTCGACCGGGTGCCCGCCGAGGTCCTGCGCTCGGAGGCCGCGACCGACGCACTGCGCAACGCGGACGCGCCGGGCGCCTTCTTCACCGCGGCCGCCGACCCGTCGGTGGCCGCCCGGGCGGTCACCGGCCGCACCCCGCGCGCCCGGGTGGTGGCGCTGGCCGCGCTGACGGACGGCGCGAGCCGTTGGACGGACACCTTCGGGGCGGGCGACTGGGCCGACTGCATGGCGGTGCTGCGCAAGGAGGGCGCGGGGGCGCTGATCGACCGGGTCCGCGCGCTGGAATCCGCGGCGGCGGCCGCGGGCGGTCCGGGGGTCCGGTCGAAGGTCCACGACGACGCGACGGCGGCCTACGCGGAGCTGTGAGCCCGATCGGCGCCGGGGGCCCGCGCGGAGCTGTGGGCCCGAGCGGCGCCGGGGGCCCGGTCGGTACGGGCCCGCGGGCGGGTCACTCGGCCTCGGCGCCCTGGTTCAGCTGGTTGAGCAGCCGGGCCAGCTCCGCGACCTCGCCGCGGTCCCAGTCCGCGAGCTTGCGCATGTACTGCTCGCGGCGGGCGTAGCGGACCCGTAGGAAGCGCTCCCGGCCCTCGCGGGTGAGGTCGACCAGGAAGGCGCGGCCGTCGGCCGGGTCCTGCTCGCGGGCCACCAGCCCGAGGGTCTCCAGGGCGCGCAGCTGGCGGCTCATGGTCGCCTTGCCGACGCCGAAGTAGACGGCGAGGTCGGTGGCCCGCTGGCGGCCGGCCGCCTCGAGCCGGGTGAGCAGACCGTACGCCGCCGGTTCCAGCTCCGGGTGCAGTGCCCGGGCCATCTCGCCGGAGGAGGCGCGCGCCCTCCGGAGGAAGACGGACAGCTCCCGCTCCAACGCGAGGAACTCCTGGTCTTCGCTCCCGTGCACGTACCGCTCCCATCGATGGTGTGGAACACCAGTATCGAGCAGCGGGTCGCGCGACGGCCCGGGACCCCGCCGCAGCGGGACCCCGGGCCGTCCGCCCGGTCAGGCGGCGACGACCACCGGCTCCGCCGCGGCCGACAGGGCCAGCTCAAGCACCTGGCGCACGTCCGTCACCGGGTGCACCTCCAGCCGCTCCAGGACCTCGGCCGGTACGTCGTCCAGGTCCGCCTCGTTCCGCTTCGGGATGATCACGGTGGTGATCCCGGCGCGGTGCGCGGCCAGCAGCTTCTGCTTGACCCCGCCGATCGGCAGGACCCGCCCGGTCAGCGACACCTCACCGGTCATCGCCACGTCCGTGCGCACCTGGCGGCCCGAGAGCAGCGAGGCCAGCGCCGTGGTCATGGTGATGCCCGCGCTCGGGCCGTCCTTGGGGACCGCGCCCGCCGGGAAGTGGATGTGCACGCCCCGGTCCTTGAGGTCGGCGACCGGGAGTTCCAGCTCAGCGCCGTGCGAGCGCAGGAAGCTGAGCGCGATCTGCGCCGACTCCTTCATCACGTCGCCGAGCTGGCCGGTCAGGGTGAGCCCCGCGGCCCCGGTCTCCGGATCGGCCAGCGAGGCCTCCACGAAGAGGACGTCGCCGCCCGCGCCGGTCACGGCGAGGCCGGTGGCCACGCCGGGGACGGCGGTGCGCCGCTCGGCCGGGTCCTGGCCCGCCTCGGGCACGTGGTGCGGGCGCCCGATCAGGCCCCGCAGGTCCTGCGCGCCGATCCGGAAGGGGAGTTCGCGCTCGCCCAGTTCGTGCTGGGAGGCCACCTTGCGCAGCAGCCGCGCGATGGACCGCTCCAGGGTGCGCACGCCCGCCTCGCGGGTGTACTCGCCCGCCAGCTTGCGCAGCGCGTCCTCGCCGAGGGTGACCTCCTCGGCCGCCAGTCCGGCCCGCTCCAGCTGCCGGGGCAGCAGGTGGTCCCGGGCGATGACGACCTTCTCGTCCTCGGTGTAGCCGTCCAGCCGGACCAGCTCCATGCGGTCCGCCAGCGCCTCCGGGATCGCCTCCAGCACGTTGGCGGTGGCGAGGAAGACCACGTCGCTGAGGTCCAGTTCGACCTCCAGGTAGTGGTCCCGGAAGGTGTGGTTCTGGGCCGGGTCCAGGACCTCCAGCAGCGCCGCCGCCGGGTCGCCCCGGTAGTCGGAGCCCACCTTGTCGATCTCGTCCAGGAGCACCACCGGGTTCATCGACCCGGCCTCCTTGATGGCCCGCACGATCCGGCCGGGGAGCGCCCCGACGTACGTCCGCCGGTGTCCGCGGACCTCGGCCTCGTCCCGTACGCCGCCCAGCGCGACCCGGACGAACTTGCGCCCCATGGCGTGCGCCACGGACTCGCCGAGCGAGGTCTTGCCGACCCCGGGCGGCCCGACCAGGGCCAGCACCGCCCCGCCGCGACGGCCCCCGACGACGCCCATCCCGCGCTCGGAGCGGCGCTTGCGCACGGCCAGGTACTCCGTGATGCGGTCCTTCACGTCGCTCAGCCCGGCGTGCTCGGCGTCGAGGATCGCGCGGGCGCCCTGGATGTCGTACTCGTCCTCGGTCCGCTCGTTCCAGGGCAGTTCCAGCACGGTGTCCAGCCAGGTGCGGATCCAGGAGCCCTCGGGCGACTGGTCGCTCGCCCGCTCCAGCTTCTCGACCTCCTTGAGGGCCGCCTCGCGGACGTTCTCGGGGAGGTCCGCCTCCTCGACGCGGACGCGGTAGTCGTCGGACTCCTCGCCCTCCTTCTCGCCGTTCAGCTCGCGCAGTTCCTTGCGCACGGCCTCCAGCTGACGGCGCAGCAGGAACTCGCGCTGCTGCTTGTCGACGCCTTCCTGCACGTCCTTGGCGATGGACTCGGCCACGTCCTGCTCGGCGAGGTGGTCGCTGAGCATCTTGACGGCGAGCCGCAGGCGGGCGACGGCGTCGGCCGTCTCCAGCAGCTGGAGCTTCTGCTCCAGGGTCAGGAAGGGCGAGTAGCCGGAGTTGTCGGCGAGGGCGGAGACGCCCTCGATCTGCTGCACCCGGTCCACGACCTGCCAGGCGCCGCGCTTCTTGAGCCAGCTGGTGGCGAGCGCCTTGTACTCCTTGACCAGCTCGGCGACGGCGCCGGGCAGCGGCTCCGGCACCTGCTCGTCCACCGTCTCGCCCTCCACCCACAGGGCGGCGCCGGGCCCGGTGGTACCGGCCCCGATCCGGACCCGGCCGCGGCCCCGGATCAGGGCCCCGGGATCCCCGTCGGACAGCCGCCCCACCTGCTCGACGGTGCCCAGCACGCCGGTCCCGGCGTACTTCCCGTCGACCCGCGGTACGAGCAGCACCCGTGGCTTCCCGGTACCGGCGGCGGCCTGGGCCGCTTCCACGGCACCGCGCACCTCCGAGTCGGACAGGTCCAGCGGAACGACCATCCCCGGCAGCACGACCTCGTCGTCAAGCGGCAGCACGGGCAGAGTGAGCGTTACGGACGTCGAAGCCATGATTTTCCCTCCGGCAGCGAAGTTGAGCTATGCCGACTCAATGCTTGTGCGCCGCCCAATGTTCCCCAACCGCCGTTCGCCCGGGGCGAACGCGTCCGGCCCCCCTCGGACCCGGGGCCGATGTCAGTGGTGGGTCCTACCCTTCGCGCATGAGCATCCTCGGGAGCTACGTCCGGCTGACCGTCGACGAGCTGGAGCGCGCCCGGCGCGACCCGGCCTGGGTCGAGGCGCTCGGGTCGGGCGGGGCGCGCGGGGAGCGCTGGTGCAGTGCCGGCACGGCCTGGGACGCCCTCGGGTTCCTGACCCGGCGCATCGGTTTCCCCGTCGACATCGCGCACGGCGAGGAGGCGCTCCCCTGGAGCGGGGTGCCGGGGGCCGGGGCGGGGGCGTGGAGCTACGGGCCGCCGCGCTGCCTGACGCCCGGGCAGGTGCGGACCGCCGCCGCGGCCATGGCGGCGACGGACGGCGACCGGCTGGTGGGCGGCGTCGGCCCGGCCGACCTGGCCCGGGCCGACGTCTACCCGGTGCACGCCTGGGAGGGCGGGGCCTCGCTGGAGGGCGTCGTGGCCCGCTACGAAGAGCTGCTGCCCTTCTTCCGCGCCGCGGCGGCGGACGGTGACGCGCTGCTGGTGTGGCTGTCGTAGTCGCCGTGGTCGCCGTGGTCGCCGTGGTCGCCGTAGTCGCTAGGACGTGATCTTCACGTCGCCCGAGCTGGTCGTCACGGTCAGGCGCGCCGTGGACGCCGGGTCCGTCGGGACGCCCACCTCGCGGTCGCCGGAGCTGGTGGTCACGCCGACCCGGTAGGGGCCACCGGGCACGCGCAGGGTCACGTTCCCCGAGCTGGCCTGCGCCGTCACCGAGGAGGGCGCCCGCGTGAAGTCGAGCCGGGCGTCGCCGGAGCTGGAACTCACCTCGGCGGACGGCCCGCCCAGTGCCGTACCGGTGATGTCGCCGGAGGAGGTCGAGACGCGCAACGGCCCGGCGATCCGGTCGGCCCGTACGGATCCGGAACTCGCCTCCAGGTCGGCCTCCGCCACGCCCGTCACCTTGAGGGAGCCGCTGCTCGTGCCCAGCTTCACCTTGGCCGTGGCCGGTACCTCCAGGCGGTAGTCGACGTAGCAGGAGGTGCCGTCGCCGCAGTCGTCGGTGAAGGTGAGGGCCCCGGCGGAGACCCGCTGGTCGGGGCGGGGCACGGTGTCGCCGCGGTAGTGGACCGTGCGGTGGACGGCGACGCCGGGGCCGGTGCCGGGAACCACCTCGATGGAGCCCCTGCGCGCGTTCTTGATCTCCACCGAGGTGACGGCCTCGGCGACGGTGGCGTCGGCGGCCGCGGTCTTCGTCGTCTTCTGGTCCCCGCCGGCGAGGAGGTCGGGGGTGCAGCCGGAGACGAGCAGGCCCGCGGTGAGGGCGGCGAGGGCCGTGACCGGCAGGGTGAGGGCGCGGCGTGAAGTCATGCCACCAGTCTGGCGACCCGGCCCCGCCCGATCGATGGCGCTGCTACCCGTCCCGAGGTAGTGCTAGCACCACCCCCGCCTCCGGCGAGCGTCCTCAATCGCCGGACGGGCTGGAATCGGCCGGGACGACGTCCAAGCCGGTCCGGCGACGCCAACGCCGGTCCCGTGCCCACCGGAAGCGGGCTGGAATCGGCCGGGCTCACGCGCGACGACGCCAACGCCGGCCCCGTGCCCACCGGAAGCGGGCCGGAAGCGGCAAGGGTGACGTCTACGCCGGTCCCGTGGTCACCGGGAGCGGGCCGGGGGTGCCCCACTCGCTCCAGGACCCGTCGTACACGCCCGGATCGGCGTACCCCGCCAACACCGCCCCCAGCGCGAGCACACAGGCCGTGACCCCGGACCCGCAGCTGACGTACAGCCGCTCCCGATCCCCCGCCACCCGCCGCAAGGCCACCCGCAGCTCCGCCTCCGGCAGCATCGCCCCGCCCCGCTGGAGCTCGCCGAAGGGCAGGTTGAGCGCGCCCGGCATGTGCCCCCCGCGCAGCCCGGCCCGGGGTTCGGGTGCCGTGCCGGCGAAGCGTTCGCGCGTCCGGGCGTCCAGGACCACCGCACCCGCCGGATCCGCGAGGGCCGCGGCGACGGCGGCGCTGTCCACGATCAGCCCGGGCCGGGGCCGGGCGGTGAAGCTCCCCCGGGGCCCGTCGTACCCGGCGGGCACCTCCTCGACCGGCAGCCCGGCCGCCTCCCAGGCGGGCAGTCCGCCGTCGAGCACCGCGGCCCGGTCGAAGCCCATCGCCCGCAGCATCCACCAGGCGCGGGCGCTGGAGTAGATCCCCGCGCCGTCGTAGACCACCACGGCGCTGCTGTCGTCGATCCCGAGGTCCCGTACCGCTTCGGCGAAGGCCTCGGGGCCGGGCATGGCGTGCGGGGCGGGGGCGGTGTGGTCCGAGAAGTCGCCGTCGAGGTCGAAGGGGCGCGCCCCCGCGATCCGCCGGGGCGCCCCGCGGTGGGCCCCGACGGAGGCGTCCACCACGACGAGCCCGTCCTCCCCGAGGAGTTCGGCGAGTCGTCGCACGCCGATCAGAGGGTGGTCGAAGGGGGAACTGACCGTCACTGCGGGCCTCCTGGTAGGCGGGGTCCCCCATCCTGCCCAACCGGGCCCCGAGGTGGCTACGAGCAGCCGCCCGGGCGGGCGAAGACGGCCAGGCGGGCGCCGTGGACGGGGACGATACGGCAGAGGTCGAAGTGCGCGGCCAGGGCCTGCCGCTTGACCGCCTCGCGCGGGTACGGGTCCACCGGTTCGCCCACCGGATCGAGGACCGCGAGGACCCGGGGGGCGGCGAGCAGCCGGGCGCGCAGCGGCGCATCCGGCAGCTCGGTGCCCCACAGGGTGCGCGAGTGCGCCGGCGACCGGTCGAGGGCCACGTCGTCCAGCGACCCGTACACCCCGGGCGAGGACAGCAGCCATTCGCGCCGCCGGGCCGGCATGAAGAGCACCGCGTCCCCCGGGCGGGCCTCGGCCCGGACGGCCGCCGCGACGGCGAGGACGTCGTCCTTGCGGCTCTCGGGCGTGCGCAGCCACGCCGACCAGAAGCCGAGGGGCACCAGCAGCGCGGCCGCCACCACCCAGGCGACCCAGCCCCCCGCCGCCAGCCGCGCCCCCGCGAGCAGGGCGAGTCCGGCGAGGGCGTAGAGGACGTACCGGTCGACGTACAGCGGGTGCACCAGCGAGACGACGAGCAGCAGTCCGGGCGGTACGAGCGTCAGGGGCAGCGCGACCCGTACGAGAGCCCGGTCCGGGATCCCCCGCGCGAGCAGCAGCGCCGCGCCCGCGACCACGGCGTACGCGGCCCAGTCGGCCGGTTTCGGGCGGCCGAGCCAGCCGAGCTGCTGCTGCGCCTGCCCCGCGCTCAGCAGCACCAGCGGGGCGAGCGCGAGCGCCACGGCCGCGACGCTCCACCGCCAGGCCCGCGAGCGCCACGCCACGAAGCCGTGCGCGAGCACGGCCAGTACGGCGAACTCGTGCAGCCAGCAGCCGAGCGCGAGCACCACGGCGTAGGCCGCCCAGCGCTCGCGCACGAGGAAGTACGTCGCCCAGATCACGGCGGCCGCGACCAGCGCGTACGAGCGGCCCTCCTGGGCGTACATCTGCACCGGGGGCGCCACCGCGTAGGCCGCTCCCGCGAGCAGCGCGGCCCGCTCCCCGGCCAGCCGGTGCGCGAGCGCCGCGACTCCGGCGGCGGCGAGGACGGTGGCGGCGACGGACGGCAGTCGCAGCGCCCACGGCCCGCCGTCCCACAGCGCGAAGACGCCGTGCATCAGCAGGTAGTAGAGGCCGTGGACGGCGTCGACCTGCCCGAGCAGGCCGGTGAGCTGCCCCAGGCCCCGGTGGGCGACCTGGTAGGTCACCGACTCGTCGCGCCACATGGAGCCGCCGCGCGGCAGCTCCCACAGGCCGAGGGCGAGCGCGAGCAGCGGAGGCAGCCAGCGCCACGCTCCGGGCCACGGCCGGAACCAGGCGGTGTTGCGGCTGATGGTGTGCCTCCGGGTGACGTGCGGGCGCGGTACCTCCATACTCGGGGGCGACCCGAGTCCTCACGGAGGTGGGGTGTGCGAACGTACCGAACGGCGGCCGCGTCGGCCGTCGGCGCGCTGACCGTCGTCCTCGTCCTCGCTCTCAGCGGCTGCACGTCCACCGGACCGGCCGGACCCGCCCCCGGGCCGGGGTCCAGCTCCCCCGCTCCCACCCCCACCGCCGCTCCGGGCACCAGCGGCACCGGCGGCTCCGGCAGCGCCCCCACCGCCGCGCCGTCCGCCCCCGGCACGCCCACCGGCCGCGCCACCCCGAGCAGCTCGGCGCGACAGCTGCTGCGCGTCACCCGCAGCGGGGGCTTCGCCGGGCGCAGCAGCACCCTGGAGGTCCGGGACGACGGGTCGTGGACCCTCCTGGACGGCTCGGCGAAGCAGGTGGGCGCGGGGAAGCTGACGGGCGCCCGCCTCGACGGGCTGCGCGCCGCCGTCCGGCAGGTCGACTTCGCCCACCCGCCGCCGAAGGCCACGGGCGGGGGGACGGTGTACGACGGCTTCACCTACGCCTTCGCCCACGACGGCCACGAGGTGGTCGCGGCCGACGGCGCGATCCCGCCGTCCCTGCGGAAGGTCCTGGACGCCCTGCCGTCCTTCGACCCGAGCTGACCCGGTCCCGGCGGGGGTCCGCTAGGGCGTGACGTACGGCGCCAGGCCCGTGCCGGTGGTCGAGATGCCGCGCAGCAGCCGGTCCAGGAAGGCGTGCAGCAGGGCGGGCATGTCCACGGCCTGGGGGGCCAGGATCCACTGGATCTGGAGGCCGTCCATGACGGCCAGGGTCTCGCGGCCGGCCGCCTCGCAGTCGGTGTCGGCGCGCAGCTCCCCGCACGCGGCGCCCGCTTCCAGCAGGGCGACGGTCCGGCCGAGCACCCGGGAGTAGCGCTCGGTGAAGTACGCGTGCGCGGGGTGGCCCGGGTTGCCCGATTCGCCGACGAGGGTCTGGAACATCCGGACGATGCCGGGCCGCCGGGTGTTGTCGGCGGCGAGGGCCACGACGGTGGCGAAGTAACGGGCCACCGCCCCCTCGTCCGCGGCTGCGGCGCCCCCGTCACGGCCGCCGGGCGGGTCCGTGAAGAGCCGTTCCACGTCGTGCCGCTCGCTCTGGGCGAGGACGCACAGCAGCAGGTCCTCCTTGCCCCGGAAGTGGTGCAGCAGCCCGCCCTGGGTGATCCCGCAGTCGTTGGCGATGCGGGCGAGGGAGGAGGCGTGGAAGCCCCACCGCGCGAAGTGGTCCACGGCGGTGTCGAGGATCTTCTGGCGCCGCGCGTCGCCCACGGCGTAGCTGCCCCGGGCCGCGGCGGCCCCGCCCCCGCCCTTGCGGACCGTGCGCCCCTGCTCCCGTGCTGCTGCTGCCATGCCGACCACCCTAGGGGGTGTCCACGAAGCCCCGGGCGGCAGTGATCCAGGTCACTTCCGAATACCTAGTGGGTACAAGGTTTTTGCGCTTGGCTGGGAGCGTCCGCCCGCCTCCCAGCCCACACCGGAGTACCCCGTGCCGCTCCCCCAGGCCCCTCAGGACCCCCACCAGCACCCGTACCAGGACGCCGGCCTGCCCGTCGAGCGGCGCGTCGAGGACCTGCTCTCCCGGATGACCCTGGAGGAGAAGGCGGGCCAGCTCTTCCACTCGATGCTGATGATGAACGCCGACGGCACGCCCGTCACGGACACCGACGGCTCGATGCTCCCGCACACCACGCCCGAGCTGATCGGCGAGCGGCTGCTGACCCACTTCAACCTGCTGGGCACCTACGGCGCCCGCGAGATGGCGCTGTGGCAGAACTCCGTCCAGGAGATGGCCGCGGCCACCCGCCTCGGCATCCCGGTCACCCTCTCCACCGACCCGCGACACGCCTTCACCGACAACATCGGCGCCTCCTTCAACTCCGGCGCCTTCTCCGCCTGGCCCGAGGCCCTCGGCCTCGCCGCGATCGGCGACCCCGAGCTGGTGCGCGCCTTCGCCGACACCGTGCGCCGCGAGTACCTCTCCGTGGGCTTCCGGGTCGCCCTGCACCCGCAGATCGACCTGGCCACCGAGCCCCGCTGGGCCCGCCAGACGGGCACCTTCGGCTCGGACGCCGAGCTGACCGGCGAGCTGGTGCGGGCGTACGTGCGCGGCCTCCAGGGCGAGCGCCTGGGCGCGCAGTCGGTCTCCGCCATGGTCAAGCACTTCCCCGGCGGCGGCCCGCAGAAGGACGGCGAGGACCCGCACTTCGCCCACGGCAAGGAGCAGGTCTACCCGGGCGGGATGCGCGAGCACCACCTGGAGCCCTTCAAGGCGGCGATCGCGGCCGGGTGCGCGCAGATGATGCCGTACTACGGCCAGCCGATCGGGACGGACTGGGAGGAGGTGGGCTTCGGCTTCAACAAGGGCGTCGTCACCGGCCTGCTGCGCGAGGAGCTCGGCTTCGAGGGGATCGTCTGCACCGACTGGGGGCTGCTCACCGACTCGGTGATCTTCGGCGAGGTCCACCCGGCGCGCGCCTGGGGCCTGGAGCACCTGTCCGTCGCCGAGCGGGCGGCGCGGTCCCTGGAGGCGGGCGCGGACCAGTTCGGCGGGGAGCAGTGCCCGGAGGTCGTCGTGGAGCTGGTGCGCTCCGGGCGGATCGCCGAGTCCCGGATCGACGACTCCGTACGGCGCCTGCTGCGGGAGAAGTTCGTCCTCGGCCTGTTCGAGAACCCGTACGTCGACCCCGACCTCGCCGAGGCCACGGTCGGCCGGGCCGATTTCACGGCGCTCGGCGCGGCGGCCCAGCGGCGCTCCCTGACCGTCCTGACCAACCGGGACTCCTTCCTGCCGCTGTCCGGCCGGCCGAAGCTGTACGTCGAGAACGTGGACCCGGCGGTGGCGGCGGCGTACGGGGACGTGGTCGCCGACCCGGCCGGGGCAGACCTGGCGGTGCTGCGGCTGCGCACGCCGTACGAACCCCGCGAGAACGTGTTCGAGTCCTTCTTCCACTCCGGCTCGCTGGCCTTCCCGGAGCCGGAGCTGGCCGGGATCCTCGGCCTGCTCGACACCGTGCCCACGCTGGTGTGCGTCAACCTGGAGCGGGCCGCCGTACTCCCGGAGATCGCGGAGCGGGCCGCGGCGCTGGTCGCGGACTACGGCGCGGCCGACGCGGCGCTGCTGGACGTGGCCTTCGGTCGGGCCGAGGCGCAGGGGCGGCTGCCGTTCGAACTGCCGCGGTCGATGGCCGCCGTGGCCGCGTCCCGCCCGGACGTGCCGAACGACACGCTGGACCCCGTCTTCCCCGCGGGCCACGGCCTGCGCCTGCCGGGCGCCTCCCCCGACGGGGGCTGACCGCGACCTGACGGATCCGGCGGGTCGCCCGGACCCGATCCCGGAACGGACGGACCTGACGAACGGCGCCCCGCCGGTGGAACCCCCACCGGCGGGGCTTCGTTGTGGGATCGAGTGACCGTCCGGTCACGGAGAGGATCCGCCCGTGTCAGCCTTCGTCTCCCCCACCGCCTCCGCCACCGCCACCGTCTCCCCCGACGCCACCGCTCCCGACGCCTCCCCCGTCACGATCGACCGCCGCCAGGGCCCGTACGGCGAGGTCGTCCTGCGGCGCCGCGGCGGGACGTACGAGATCATCGCCAACGGCTGCTTCCTCATGGACACCTCCGACGGGCGCTCCGAGCGCCTGCTCGTCGACGCCGCCCGGCTCGCCCTGGCCCGTTCCCCCGGGGCGGCCGAGGCCGTGGCGGGGGCGGCGCGCCCGGCCCTGCTCATCGGCGGGCTCGGGGTCGGCTTCTCGCTGGCCCACGCCGCCGCCGGGGCCGACTGGGGGCGGATCAGCGTGGTCGAGCGCGAGGAGGCGGTCATCGACTGGCACCGCGGCGGGCCGCTCGGCGCGATCTCGGGGCAGGCCCTGGCGGACCCGCGGGTCGAGATCGTCCGGGCGGATCTGATCGCACATCTGCTCGACCCCGCTTCCGGGCCCTACGACGCCCTCTGCCTGGACATCGACAACGGCCCCGACTGGACCGTCGACGAGGACAACCGCGGGCTCTACGCCCCGGCCGGACTGGCGGCCTGCCGGGCCCGGTTGACCCCGGGCGGGGTGCTCGCCGTATGGTCCGCACAACCGTCCGCCCTGTTCGAAGGAGCCTTGCGGAATGCCGGATTCAGCTCGGTACGGACGGAAGAGGTGCCGGTTGCCCGAGGTGTCCCGGACGTCGTCCACCTCGCCCTGAACCCCTCGTAGCCGAGGCCCTGCGCCTCCTCTACGCTGCACCCCAACACGCGGGATCTTCACGGGTCCCCCGTCGGACTATCCGGGGCGGGACATGGATCAGACACACACCACCCACAACGGGGCCGCGGCGTCACCCGCCACCCCCGGCGCACAGCGGCGGGTGCTCGTCGTCGAGGACGACCGCACGATCGCCGAGGCCATCGCCGCCCGGCTGCGCGCCGAGGGGTTCCAGGTGCAGACCGCCGCGGACGGGCCCTCCGCCGTCGCGGCCGCCGAGAGCTGGCTGCCGGAGCTGCTCGTGCTCGACGTGATGCTGCCCGGCTTCGACGGCCTGGAGGTCTGTCGGCGGGTCCAGGCCCAGCGGCCGGTGCCGGTCCTGATGCTCACCGCGCGCGACGACGAGACGGACCTGCTGGTCGGCCTCGGGGTCGGCGCCGACGACTACATGACCAAGCCGTTCTCGATGCGCGAGCTGGCCGCCCGGGCGCACGTCCTGCTGCGCCGCGTGGAGCGGGCGACGATCGCCGCCCACGCCCCGCGCGGCTCCACGCTGCGCCTCGGCGACCTGGAGATCGACCACGCGCAGCGCAGGGTCCGGGTCCAGGCGGAGGACGTGCACCTGACACCGACCGAGTTCGACCTGCTGGTCTGCCTCGCGGGCACCCCGCGCGCGGTGCTCTCGCGGGAACAGCTGCTGGCGGAGGTCTGGGACTGGGCGGACGCCTCCGGGACCCGCACGGTCGACAGCCACATCAAGGCCCTGCGCCGCAAGATCGGCGCCGAGCGGATCCGTACGGTCCACGGCGTCGGGTACGCCCTGGAGACCCCGGCGCAGCCGTGAGCGGGCGGCTGCCCGGGCCCGGGTTGCGGCCCTACTCGCCGTTCTCGATCAAGACCAAGCTGGGCACCCTGGTGGTGGTCTCGGTCTTCATCACCACGGGCCTGCTGATGGTGGCCATGCGCACGGCGACCGAGGTCCGCTTCATCACGGTCTTCTCGGTGATCGCCTCGATGCTGATCACCCAGTTCGTGGCGCACAGCCTGACCGCGCCGCTGGACGAGATGACCACCGTGGCCAAGGCGATCTCCCACGGCGACTTCACCCGCCGGGTGCGCGGCTCCGGCCGGCGCGACGAGCTGGGCGACCTCGCCGCGACGATCAACCTGATGGCCGACGACCTGGAGGCGGTGGACCGCCACCGCAAGGAGCTCGTCGCCAACGTCTCCCACGAGCTGCGCACCCCCATCGCGGCCCTGCGCGCGGTGCTGGAGAACGTGGTGGACGGGGTCTCGGCCGCGGACCCCGAGACGATGCGCACGGCGCTCAAGCAGACGGAGCGGCTCGGGCGGCTCGTGGAGACCCTGCTCGACCTGTCCCGGGTGGACAACGGGGTGGTCCCGCTCAAGGCCCGCAGCTTCGAGGTCTGGCCGTACCTGTCGGGCGTCCTGAAGGAATCGGGCCTGGCGGCGGCCGGCCGGCCGGGGCTGAGCACCGGTTCCGGCGGGCACACCCGCAACGACGTCCACCTGCACCTGGACGTCTTCCCGCCCGACCTGGCGGCCCACGCGGACGCCGAGCGGCTCCACCAGGTCGTGGCGAACCTGATCGACAACGCGGTCAAGCACAGTCCGCCGCACGGCCGGGTCACGGTCCGGGCACGGTCCGCCGAGGGGCCGGGGAGCCTGGCGCTGGAGGTGATCGACGAGGGCCCGGGCATTCCGGAGTCGGAGCGGCTGCGGGTCTTCGAGCGCTTCAACCGGGGCAGCGCCCGGGGCGGCGACGGCGGCACGGGACTCGGCCTGGCGATCGCCCGCTGGGCCGTCGGCCTGCACGGAGGCCACATCGGGGTGGCCGAATCTCCTCGTGGTTGCCGGATCCTTGTCACACTTCCGGGCAGCTCGTAGGTCGCGTGTTGACGTAGGGTTCGAGTGGGAAGGACATGATCTCGGCCACACCGGCCCGGGGTCCGTCAGGGGTGCGAAGCCAGGGGGCCGCAACCACGGTGACCCCTACCCGAACCACGCTTGTTTCCCGCCATTCCAACCGGCGAAACCCGCCGTTCGATGTGACCTGCACGACGGATGTCCCGCCCGGTCTGCATCTGACCGCCGGGGAGGCGTAGCCTTTATTCCCGCTGTCCATACCTTGTGAAGCGGAAGAGGGCGGTTGCCGCCGTGTCGCCACAGTCCCCCAGTAACTCGAGCACCACGACCGAATCAGCAGAGAGCGGGAAGAACCCTGCCTCAGGCTTCGGCGCGAATGAGTGGCTCGTCGACGAGATCTATCAGCAGTACCTCCAGGACCCGAATTCGGTAGACCGGGCCTGGTGGGACTTCTTCGCCGACTACAAGCCTGGTGGCGTGGCCGCCGCGGCTAAGGCGGAAGAGCCCCAGAAGTCCCCGACGACGGACGGCGCCTCCGCACAGGCCGCCCCCGCCGCCGTGGCCCCGCAGGCCGCCGACGCCGCCACGGGGGCGGCGCTCGCCGCGCCGACCCCCGCCGCCGCGCCCACGCCCGTGTCAGCTCCTGCCCCTGCTCCTGCCACCCCCTCTGGTGCCCCTGCTGTGACTGTCACCTCCCAGGCCCCGGCCGCCGCACCGGCCGCGCCCTCCGCTCCGGCAGCCGCTCCGGCCGCCGCCCCCTCCGCTCCCGCCGCCGCCAAGGCCGCGCCCGCCGCCGAGGCCCCCGCGGGCCCCGAGCTGGTGACGCTCCGCGGCCCCGCCGCGGCGGTGGTCAAGAACATGAACGCCTCGCTGGAGGTGCCGACGGCCACGTCCGTCCGCGCCGTCCCGGTGAAGCTGCTGTTCGACAACCGCATCGTCATCAACAACCACCTCAAGCGCGCCCGGGGCGGGAAGATCTCCTTCACCCACCTCATCGGCTACGCGATGGTGCAGGCCATCAAGGCCATGCCGTCCATGAACTACTCCTTCGCGGAGAAGGACGGCAAGCCGACCCTGGTCAAGCCGGAGCACGTGAACTTCGGCCTCGCGATCGACCTGGTGAAGCCGAACGGCGACCGCCAGCTCGTCGTCGCCGGCATCAAGAAGGCCGAGACCCTCAACTTCTTCGAGTTCTGGCAGGCCTACGAGGACATCGTCCGCCGGGCCCGCATCGGCAAGCTGACGATGGACGACTTCACCGGCGTCACCGTCTCGCTGACCAACCCCGGCGGCCTGGGCACCGTCCACTCCGTGCCCCGCCTGATGCCCGGACAGTCGGTCATCATGGGCGTCGGCTCCATGGACTACCCCGCCGAGTTCCAGGGCACCTCGCAGGACACCCTGAACAAGCTGGGCATCTCCAAGGTCATGACCCTGACCTCGACCTACGACCACCGGGTCATCCAGGGCGCGGCCTCCGGCGAGTTCCTGCGCGTCGTCGCGAACATGCTGCTCGGCGAGAGCGGCTTCTACGACGACGTCTTCGAGGCGCTGCGCATCCCGTACGAGCCGGTCCGCTGGCTCCGGGACATCGACGCCTCGCACGACGACGACGTCACGAAGGCCGCCCGCGTCTTCGAGCTGATCCACTCCTACCGGGTCCGCGGCCACGTCATGGCCGACACCGACCCGCTGGAGTACAAGCAGCGCAAGCACCCCGACCTCGACATCACCGAGCACGGCCTCACCCTGTGGGACCTGGAGCGCGAGTTCGCGGTCGGCGGCTTCTCCGGCAAGTCGATGATGAAGCTCCGCGACATCCTCGGCGTCCTGCGCGACTCGTACTGCCGCACCACCGGCGTCGAGTTCATGCACATCCAGGACCCGAAGCAGCGCCGCTGGATCCAGGACCGCATCGAGCGCCCGCACACCAAGCCGGAGCGCGAGGAGCAGCTGCGCATCCTGCGCCGGCTGAACGCGGCCGAGGCCTTCGAGACCTTCCTGCAGACGAAGTACGTCGGCCAGAAGCGCTTCTCCCTGGAGGGCGGCGAGTCGGTCATCCCGCTGCTCGACGCCGTCATCGACTCGGCCGCCGAGGCCCGCCTCGAAGAGGTCGCGATCGGCATGGCCCACCGCGGCCGCCTGAACGTCCTCGCGAACATCGTGGGCAAGTCGTACGCGCAGATCTTCCGCGAGTTCGAGGGCAACCTCGACCCGAAGTCGATGCACGGCTCCGGCGACGTCAAGTACCACCTGGGCGCCAACGGCACCTTCACCGGCCTGGACGGCGAGCAGATCAAGGTCTCGCTGGTCGCCAACCCCTCGCACCTGGAGGCGGTGGACCCGGTCCTGGAGGGCGTCGTCCGCGCCAAGCAGGACATCATCAACAAGGGCGGCACGGACTTCACCGTCCTGCCCGTCGCCCTGCACGGCGACGCGGCCTTCGCGGGCCAGGGCGTCGTCGCCGAGACGCTGAACATGTCGCAGCTGCGCGGTTACCGCACCGGCGGCACCGTCCACGTCGTGATCAACAACCAGGTCGGCTTCACCGCCGCCCCGGAGTCCTCGCGCTCGTCGATGTACGCGACCGACGTGGCCCGCATGATCGAGGCGCCGATCTTCCACGTGAACGGCGACGACCCGGAGGCCGTGGTCCGCATCGGCCGCCTGGCCTTCGAGTTCCGCCAGGCGTTCAACAAGGACGTGGTCATCGACCTCATCTGCTACCGCCGCCGCGGTCACAACGAGTCCGACAACCCGGCCTTCACGCAGCCGCTGATGTACGACCTGATCGACAAGAAGCGCTCGGTGCGCAAGCTCTACACCGAGTCCCTCATCGGTCGCGGCGACATCACCCTGGAAGAGGCCGAGCAGGCGCTCCAGGACTTCCAGGGCCAGCTGGAGAAGGTCTTCGCGGAGGTCCGCGAGGCCGCCACGCAGCCCGCGGTCGCCCCCGTGGCGCCCGCCCAGGTGGCCCAGGAGTTCCCGGTCACCGTGAACACGGCCATCTCGCAGGACGTCGTCAAGCGGATCGCCGAGTCCCAGGTCACCATCCCCGAGGGCGTCACCGTCCACCCGCGTCTGCTGCCGCAGCTGCAGCGCCGCGCCGCGATGATCGACGAGGGCACCATCGACTGGGGCATGGGCGAGACCCTGGCCTTCGGTTCGCTGCTGATGGAGGGCACCCCGGTCCGGCTGTCCGGCCAGGACTCCCGCCGCGGCACCTTCGGTCAGCGGCACGCGGTCCTCATCGACCGGGAGACGGGCGAGGACTACACCCCCCTCCTGTACCTGTCGGACGAGCAGGCCCGCTACAACGTCTACGACTCGCTGCTCTCCGAGTACGCGGCCATGGGCTTCGAGTACGGCTACTCGCTGGCCCGTCCGGACGCGCTGGTCCTCTGGGAGGCCCAGTTCGGTGACTTCGTCAACGGCGCGCAGACCGTCGTCGACGAGTTCATCTCCTCCGCGGAACAGAAGTGGGGCCAGACCTCCGGCGTCACGCTGCTCCTCCCGCACGGCTACGAGGGCCAGGGCCCGGACCACTCGTCCGCGCGTCCCGAGCGCTTCCTCCAGATGTGCGCGCAGGACAACATGACGGTCGCGATGCCGACCCTGCCGTCGAACTACTTCCACCTGCTGCGCTGGCAGGTCCACAACCCGCACCACAAGCCGCTCATCGTCTTCACCCCGAAGTCGATGCTGCGTCTGAAGGCCGCGGCGTCGAAGGCGGAGGAGTTCACCACCGGCGGCTTCCGCCCGGTCATCGGCGACTCCACCGTGGACCCGAACGCGGTCCGCAAGGTCGTCTTCTGCGCGGGCAAGGTCTACTACGACCTCGAGGCCGAGCGGGAGAAGCGCGGCATCACGGACACCGCGATCATCCGCATCGAGCGGCTCTACCCGCTCCCGGGTGCGGAGCTCCAGGCCGAGATCGCCAAGTTCCCGAACGCGGCGAAGTACATCTGGGCCCAGGAGGAGCCGGCGAACCAGGGTGCGTGGCCGTTCATCGCGCTGAACCTGATCGACCACCTGGACCTGGCCGTCGGCGCCGAGGTCCCGGCGGGCGAGCGCCTGCGCCGCATCTCGCGTCCGCACGGCTCGTCCCCGGCCGTCGGCTCCGCCAAGCGCCACCAGGCGGAGCAGCAGCAGCTGGTCAACGAGGTCTTCGAGGCCTAGTCGCTGCCGCTGAGCCCCACCAAGGAAGGCCCGACCCCCCAGGGGGCCGGGCCTTCCGGCATCCCCGAGCCCCACCACCCCCAGCCCCGCCGGGCCACCTCCAGCCTCGCCGGCGTTTGAGGCGCGGG